>JAMPKV010000029.1 GCA_039962225.1 Microcoleus sp. AS-A8 | reverse complement strand
GCATCCTGATGAGACGCTTGCTCAAGCGCTCCAGTTTCACTTCAACTAAAGATTTAAGCGATCGCATTTTGGTATTTATTGAATATTTCAACCGAACCCTGGCTAAACCATTTGAGTGGAAGTACGAAGGCTACCCAAAGACGGTTTAGACTGGTGGGTTATTTCTGCCAGCCTGCACTAGGCAGGCTTTGTTTGTGTAGCCCCAGACTTCCAGTCTGTGGGTGATAAGGTGCAAGATCTGAGTTGTACGAACCACAGAGGCACAGAGTTCACAGAGTAGAGAACAAGAGGAGATAAACAGATAAAAGCGGTTATAAATGGGGATTTGGTACTAGTTGTTACACAATGGGTGACAGGTTTGCTTTGTCAAGAATATTTCAGTAATTTTCACGATGCCGCAGCCCGGAACTGAAGTGTAGCCTGAGAGCAATCTCAGTAACCCAAGGGGCAAAAAGTAATGGCAGAAATTTCAGCACAAAGTGTCGTGTTTATGGCTGGTGGCGCGGCTACTGGTGCTGGAGTATCTGCCACAGTTGGCGGGATGGGATTAGCTGGAGGGTTTGGTGCTTTTGGCATTGGTATGGCTCCAGTTACCGTGGCTGGGGCAGTTGCTGGTGCAGCGGCTTATGGCGCTTTTTGTGCGATCGCAGATGGAGATTCGGCAGCTTTCGGTGCGATCGGCATGGGTGCCTTAGGGGGTGCTGGTGTTTCCGCAACAGTTGGCGGAATGGGATTAGCTGGAGGATTTGGAGCCGTTGGCATTGGTATGGGTACAATGGCAGCGGCTGGAGGCGTCGTTGGACTTGGTGTTTATGGTTTGTACAAAGCGTTCAAACAAGAGCCAGGGCAACGAATGGCGGGCGCTATAAATGCTTTTGGGCGCATGGAAAGTAAAGTGCTGGAAATGGAGGCGTACACTCAGGCTCTTCTAGAGTTAGAACTGGAAGCGCTAGAGAGGACACTATTAGGTGATGCCGTAGAACAAAAATTTGCTACCTGGGAAATCGAGGAGGAGTTAGCACAGTTAAAGGTTAAAGTCGGGAAAAAATCTTCTGCTCATCCTGATTTTGCACCAGCAATTTCCTCTAATCCAGCCATCAACTCATCTGTAAAACCTGAAAACTCTGCCACTTATTCAGTATCCCAGGAGAGCCAATTTACGGCTCCTGAAATTGAAGCAGAAAATTTTTCTATTGAGGCTCAACCCCCTCAACCTTGGAAATGTTTACGCACGCTCAAAGGACACTCAGGCTCAGTTAATACCATCGCTATTAGCCCCGATGGACAGACGCTTGCCAGTGGGAGTCAGGATAGAACCGTTAGCCTGTGGAATCTCAAAACAGGAAAGCGGATTTTCACCTTCTTTGGGCAAGCAGGGGAGGTTTCTACTGTTGCCATTAGTCCGGATGGAAAAATGCTGGTTGCTGGTGGCTTCGATAACAAAATCAGCAGTTGGCAGATTGAGACAAGGGAACTAATGGGCAGCTTTTTTTATCTAAACTCTCCTTACAGCCATTCTGGTTTTGTTTCCTCCGTTGCCTTCAGCCGCGATCGCAGAATTCTTGCTAGTGCCAGTGGTGATAAAACTATTCGATTGTGGGGTGGGTACACTGGAGAATTTAAACGCACTCTGAATGGACATTCAGACACAATTTGGTCTATTGCTATTACTCCAGATAATCAAACTCTCGTGAGTGGTAGCGCGGACAAAACTATCAGGATTTGGTCTTTAGACCGTTTGGCACAACCCCGCATTCTTTCTGGACATAGTAGTTGGGTGACTTCTATTGCTATCAGTCCTGACGGCAATAGTTTAGCGAGTGGTAGTACAGACGGTACTATAAAATTTTGGAATCTCCACAGTGGAGAACTCCTTCGCACAATAGATAGTCAATCAACCGAGATTTTTTCCGTTGCCATGACGCCTGATGGACAAATCCTGGCTAGCGGCAGCATGAAAGAAGTTAAACTGTGGAATATTTACACGGGCGAACTCATCCAAACCCTGCCGGGGTGCAGTCCCGTTGCCTTCACTCCTGATGGACAAACTCTGATCAGTGGTGGAAACAACGGCACTATTAAGATTTGGCGTCGAATACTTGGCGGTAATGAATCTGATTCCCTATCATCTGGGGAATGGTGGAGAGTTTTGGGTGTCGATAGTGATGCTCATCCAGAGGAAGTTAAGCTGGCTTACCGTCGATTGGCACGGCAGTACCACCCTGATATCAACCCTGCTGCTAGTGCAATATCCACTATGCAGGCAATCAATAAGGCTTATGAGGAGTTTCTGAAGGAACTGAGCAAGGCTTGGCTATAGGGGAGCGATCGCTTACCCAGCGGGAGTATAACCCTTATGTACAATCTGGACATCAATTGATTGCAGAGGCGAGGCAGTAGCCAGAGTGACGAAACGAAAGAGCTTTATTGATAAATGTCTTGTCGGATAGAACCATCAAGGCTATAATTTTATTTCCCTACTCAAGGGATAAATGTTCCCCTCACCCAGCCACAAAGTCTATCGGGTTTGAGATTACAAAAAAAAGAAAGAAACAGAACTAGCGACCTAACTCTTCCATAAGCTAACGCTAGTTCTGTGATACCCATTCTATGGACAACCAAATCATAGAGTTGATTAAATTAAAAATGTTGCTATAACTCGATATTTATCAACTCTTTATGAATTTAAGAGTTATAAAAACTTATGGACGTAAACACTCATTAAGTAAGGCAATGGTAGACAATCAGGTACTTATTTGCCAGTCCCAGAAAAGTATTTAACATTTTTTAAAAAAATCATAGCTCTATAACAACGGAGATACGTTGAAACCATAAGTTAAAATCATATATTATCCTGAACAGGTTTGAGGCGTTTACCTTAATACAAGCTTTACGCGGGCACGATGACAGGAGTGCACTAGCGTCGTGGCGAAATGAAAACTGATATTGGCTAGAGTTTGAGACGCTTACGCGATCGCTACACGTCTCCTCATACCGCTTGAATCCTCATGAGCGATCGCACTGACACGATCTATACCTACTGCCACAAATTGGGAGACACATTAAATGTATAAGTCTCACCGTGGCTGAGATACTTCACCCGTCCATCCAACCCTGCTTCTTTAACCACTTGCATAAAGTCCTTAAGCGGCGACTTGAACACGGTGTAATCGTTGAAGTGGATTGGTATACGCAATCGTTAGGGTCAGTTAAAAGGGTGAATCTGGCGTAACGCCACACGACAGTAGCAGTACCGACAAAAAACAGGGAACCCCTGGCCAAGTCGGGTTTTTCCTACACCTCAGCTTAGAGGCAGCCATTCGGATGAATAACCTCTCTTCAGGCTGAGATTGAAATCGTCAAAATTTTATTATTAATCATTCTGCCTGTAGTTAGATGCAGGTATTTTTACTAATACCTTAGTATTCATTTACACTGAATCACTGGCAAACATCAATTATAGAACGGAGATGATCTGAGACTGGGGATTCTCTCCAATTAATGATGAATTTTTGTTGAATAGGAACTAAGAAATAGTAAAAAAACTTATGCTTTATCAGGCTTTAACTATATTTTGGCGAGAAACAGCTTTAAGCATTGTACTCAGAGATCAGGAGACACCCAAGCATCCTCAAGAGTGTTTCTTAAATCCCCCTTGTGGATGTTCTAATCCGGGACAAGAGCTTCAATGTGAAGACTGCCCCCATCTTGAAGCTTGTCTATCTCGCTTCAAGAGCATCCGTTCTTCCCGTAGCCTTATTAAAGTAAGTGCATCAACCCAGCATACATATGAAAATTTCTAGTTTGACCAGGGAGAATTTATGTCTATTTTGACAGAATAAGCCCTTCTATTTTGATGATTGTTCAAAGCTGTGTGAAGCCCATAGTATAACTAATTACAGCTTAAATTAACCTAACTTATTTCCTCAGATATAAGGAACAAGTAATAAGAGCCATTAACTTAAGAGTGTAGACTCGATCGCCGCCAGAAGCTTTGCTTAAGCCAAAGAGAATTATGCAAGGCTTATATGTGGCTAGAGTTATTAGATTCCTGACATGATTTGACGAGGCGATTGCCTTTTTATACTTTCCTTCTTGAGTGTTCACAACTCAAGTACATCTTGTTATGAAATTTGATTATGACCTTTTTGTGATTGGTGCCGGCTCCGGAGGTATTGCTGCTGCCAAACAGGCGGCTGGCTATGGGATTCGTGTTGCCCTCGCTGAGCAAGATTTAGTGGGGGGTACCTGTGTAATCCGAGGGTGTATCCCCGAAAAACTAATGTCCTTTGCAGCAGAGTTCTCTGAGGATTCTCATAATGCAGAGGGCTATGGCTGGAAGAAGGCTCGATGTAAATTTGATTGGCAGCAATTCATTGCTGCTAAAGAAGAAGAAATCCATCGCCTAAGTCAGGTGCATACTCAATCTCTTAAAGCAGCAGGTATTGAATTGATTAAGGGTTGCACCACCTTTCACAATCCTCATACCTTACAAGTCGGAGGACGTCATATTACGACTGACAAAATTTTGATTGCAGTGGGCGCGAAAGCTGTGAAACCCGAAATCCCCGGAATAGAATACGCCATCACCTCCCAGGAACTATTTAATCTCCCGCAGCAACCCAAAAATATTGCAATCATCGGCAGTAATTATATAGCCGTAAAATTAGCAGGGATTATGAATAATCTAGGCTCTCAAGTTACTCAGATTATTGAGGATGACCATATCCTTGAGGCTTTTGATGAAGATATTCAAATAGCTGTTCAGGAGGCTCTGATCAAGCGGGATATTCAGATTTTAAACCACAGTAAAGTAAAATCGATTCAACCTTTAGGAAATGAACTGAACTTAGTATTATCAGGAAAACAACAGAATGAATTGAGCGTAGATACGGTTCTTTATGCAACGGAACGTGTCCCTAATATCAGTAGCTTAGCTCTGGAAAAAGCAGGAATTCAGATAACTAAAGGTGCAATTGTCGTGGATGAAAATAACCGAAGTACACAGCCCAATATTTTTGCGGTTGGTGATTGTATTAATCGGCTTAATTTTACTCCGGTTGCTATTGCTCAAGGTCGAGCTTTTGCCGATACCCAATTTGGCAACAAACCCAATACTATCTGCTATGAATGTGTTCCAGTAACCGTTAGTTCTCACCCTGAGGCGGCTACTGTTGGTTTGAGTGAAGCTCAAGCTCGTGAAAAACTGGGTGACTCTGTGCGTTGTTACCGCTCCAAGTTTCGGCCTCTTTTACACAGTTTGGCTAAACGAGATGAGAAAACCCTAATTAAGTTAGTGGTTGATAGTAGCTCAGATCGGGTGCTAGGTGCTCATATGGTAGGTGAAGGGGCAATAGAGATTATTCAATGTCTTGCAATCGCTGTCCGTCTGGGCGCAACAAAGAAAGAGTTTGATGCAACCATTGGCATTCATCCTTCCGTTGCCGAAGAGTTTTTTAGTCTCCGATAGCGTGAAATACGTTACTGGATTCAGAAGATATTTCAGCCATCAGCAATCTAATCTCTGAATACTCTTTGCCTATTGAGCTTAGAGCCGATGGATGCAAGGTAAATACCCTGTACTGAAACCTAGCGCTGAATAAAGCTGTATTGGTGCTTACAGCGTCACTTAACCTTAGACAAGTCCTTAGATAGAAGCGGGTTTACTCCTTTGGTAGAAGTTGGGAAAAACAGAAGCTTCTATGCTTCTTAAGGGTGTTTGTCATTGAGAAGCATAACGACTCGTTCAGTCATGAGCACGGTCGAGCAAAACTAAACATTGGTTTCCCTAAAGGGGTACGACATGTTTGTGCAATCGCTCTTCTCAATTCAGCGGCTCAATCAGGTGAAACTACCGTTTTTTTTGTCAGATTTCCTAAAACATTTAGAAAATAAAAACAAGCATAACTATGAAATCTTTTGATGTATCCAAACTGGCTTTGGCTGGTGCTTTGGCCCTTGGTTTAACCACTATGCCATTAACAGTGCCTACTTCTGCTCAAACTAGCGGGGGTTCGGGTGGCGCAACGTCTGGCACAGGTACTGGAGCAGGAGGCACAACTTCCGGAACAGGTACTAGTACAGGCACAGGTAGTGGTTTAGGCGGTACGACGGGAACGGGTGGCACAACGTCTGGCACAGGTACTGGAGCAGGAGGCACAACTTCCGGAACAGGTACAGGCACAGGCAGTGGTTTAGGCGGCACGGGCCTAGGCACAGGCACAGGCAGTGGTTTAGGCGGCACGGGCACGGGCACGGGCACAGGCAGTGGTTTAGGCGACACGGGCACAGGCACGAGTACAGGCAGTGGCACGAGTGGCACAACTTCCGGCACCAGCGGTGGCACGAGTGGCACAACTTCCGGCACCAGCAGTGGCACGAGTGGCACAACTTCCGGCACCAGCGGTGGCACGAGTGGCACAACTTCCGGCACCAGCGGTGGCACGAGTGGCACAACTTCCGGCACTAGCGGTGGTGCGAGTGGCACAACTTCCGGTAGCAGCGGTGGCACGAGTGGTACAACTTCTGGCACCACCAGTGGCACGAGTGGCACAACTTCTGGCAGCACGACGGCTCCTGATAGCACGACTTCCGGTACCACCACAGCCCCTAGTGGCACGACTTCAGGTACAAACTCTTACCAAGACGTTAGCCCCGCTAGCCAAGAGCGCGAGTCTAATAGTTGGGGTTGGCTAGGTTTACTGGGTCTCATTGGCTTAGCCAATTTGTTCCGTAAGCCCCAACAAGAAACCGTTAGACCGAGATAAGGATGGCTAGTGATGCAACTTAAGCCCCTCGACCAGCAAGTTGTTGCTGTTGAAGGAGCTTCTCGTGGGATTGGGCGAGAAACGGTTTTTCAATTCGCTGCACGGGCTGCCAAACGGGTAGTCTCTGCTCGGAGTGAATCAGGGTTGCAGTCTCTAGTGGACGAAATCGAGCAAATGGGTGGTGAAGCGATCGCAGTACCTGCTGACCTAACCGTGTTTGAGCAGGTAAAGGCGATCGCTGCTCAAGCCGAAATCTGAAGATGCGCCGGACCATCTATTCGAGCCGCTCCCAAGCTTCGAGCATGTTTACTTTGCTGAACACTTGAAAGAACCCTGTGGCTTCTGTGATAACTGCAAAACTGGCGTCGTTGTAGAGGAAGATTCTGGCGCTAAACCGTTTCCACTCAATAGCCTTGTAAGACAGTGTGGTCTACTCAATCCGCCCGAATAAAGCAACCCAAACAATCTTTAAACGCATCTAACTTAAGTCTTTAAATATCTACTGAAGGTACGACGTAAGCCAAGCAAGAAATAGCAATCATATAACTAAGGATAGAATTGTGGCTTAGTTCTTTTAGTATTTATACCTAGGAAAGGCTTTTTTTATGTCTCCGTTTCAAGCTAAAAACCAAGCTAAACGTATCTTGGTTGTGGATGATCTAGAGGATAATTTATTTCTACTTCAAACCATTTTGACGGAAGAGGGATTTGAGGTTGACATTGCTAAAAATGGTAAATTAGCATTAGCCAAAATAGAAGCCGCGCCCCCCGATATCGTCTTAATGGATGCCATGATGCCAGGAATGAATGGCTATGAAACCACTCGGCGGATTCGGCAAAATAAAAATCTCCCATTCATGCCTATTCTGCTGATTACAGCTTATCTAGATGCTGATGCAGCTCAAGGATTAGAGTTGGGAGCCAATGACTTCATCCGTAAGCCCATTGAATATGATGAATTAATGGCAAGAATCAAAGCTTCTTTGCGCTTTAAAGAAATGATGAATTCTAATCAATAATTTCAACCCTTGCCGACTATAAAAGCTCTTGATAAGAGGAAATGGCGCTGAGGCAAAAGTCAAGTCACCGCTTCAAGGGTTTTGATTTGTAGGGGTAAGATTACCGTGAAGGTAGAACCAACTCCAACCTCTGATACCAACTCTATTTCACCTTGCATGAGTTTAACTAACTGCCAGACAATGGCTAGCCCTAATCCCGTACTATCGGGTAAGGGAGACTCATTAGTGCCAGCTTGAAAGAAGGGGTCAAAGACACGAGACTGATCTTCTGGTGCAATCCCAATTCCCGTATCAGTAATGGCAATAGACCACTGATTATCCGATAAAATCTGGCACGTTAATTGAACCGTTCCTGACTCTGTATAACGAATCGCATTACTCAGCAGATTTGTGACAATTTGCTGTAATCGTAAAGAATCTGTCAGCACTTTTTCCGGCACATGCTGGCAATCAATTATTAGATGTATCCCTTTGGCACTAGCCGAAGGCTCCAACATTTCAACCACATCCTTGATTAAAGATTGTACATCTGTTGCCACGAGTTGCAGTTTCATCTTCCCTGCGGAATACCGGGAGATTTCCAAGGAATCGTTAATCAGGCGAAGTAATTGTCTGCCATTGCGTACCACTCGTTCAATGTGTTCCAGGGTGGGCAAGCTTTCTCGAACTTCAGTATTCTTTCGGGCAGAACGCAAAAACAGTTCCGAGTAACCAATAATAGAATTCAGAGGGTTTTTTAGTTCGTGGGCGAGTTGAGAGAGATTGTCCTGATTAGCTTTTACCAAGCGAGTTAATTCCTGATTGGTTAGCTCGGCTGACGAGCGTAGCTGGTGAAGTTCGTGTAATCGCTCCTCAACATAACTTTTGAAACATTGGGCAATGGCTTCGTCGATCATCGCATCAATCACACTATAAACTCGTATGACTTCCCGAACCGTACTCTCTAAGAGATCTGCCTCTAATGAAGAAAAGATAACCCGGCGCAGTAAACGATATTCCCGCGCAATTTCTGTCGGAGTGAAACCTTGGGTAGCTCGCAGAACACCATGTTCCAAACTTGTCTGTACTATCGATTGAACATCACTGTCTTGGTATTGGGAAAGCACCGTTGCTGTCGCCATGAGAACATCGGGAAGATGATTTTGTATAGCTAAGTGTGGTAATTTGTCAGAACTTGAAATCTGCCTATCAACACGAACGGCTTCAACCCAGCGATTGGTAATTGTGTCGATTTTTTCAAGAAGCAATTGACTAAAATTCATTGGGTTGGATTAGGGGAGGAGTAGGTTGGAAAACCCCCGTAGGCAACATTCTAGTTGAGCCAATGCCAAGTTAAGCCAGTTAATGTGTATCTTGCTGGCGCATAATTTGCACTCGATTCCTGAGTTTATTGTCTGTTGAGGAATTTTGTATTCCAGGCTACGAATGAACTTAAGATTCAGCCTTGCTCTGGGGATGATTAGCAACAGTACAACGTTCCCCGCCTCAGAAAACACCGGATCAACCGTTCAGGTTGGTCATGCTAAGGCGGGAGGCAGTAAATTGTATAATTTAACACAAAATAATATGCAAATGGTATTTCTGGATACAGATTTACGGCGATTTGATGTCCATTCCTGGGGGTGAAGTTATCCCAAAGCCTTAGGGGTTATTCTGACTTGTGCTAGCTCATTGAAGAGAAGCCATTATGATTCAGTCATCCCGGTATTCTATAGATGTGATCCAAAAACAAGCCCGTCGCCTTGTGCAGAGGAATGTGATTAGTCGTCAACAATGCATCTATGTTCTTTGCCAGTATATTCCAGCCAGCGAATGGGCTGGTGTTGAGTTTGAGTTAGAAGAACACGCTTTTCTCCTCAGAGATCGGATTGCCGATTTAATCGGCGAGGAAGAATGGCGCAACGATTGAACATTAGGTGAAAAGAACAAAGGAAATTCACGAACTTAAGCCATAGGCGAATCGGGAGGGTGCACCTAGATTTGGCAAAAATACAAGAGGCGATCGCCAATCAGTTCGTGGCAGAATGCTCATCAGCCTGCTTCTTTTGTACATCATTTCCCGAACACGATCGCCTTTCGCTTGCCGCGCTCCAATCTTGGCCTTATTTGAGGCTCTCAACTTCATCAATAAAGTCAGAGATAATCGCTGCAAACTTCTCTGGACGAAACATACTTAATTCATGGTATTCTCCTTCCACAACAACGAGCCGCGAACCTTTGATTCCTTGCGCTAGCTCTTGACCCAACTTGAGCGGGATAAAACAATCTTTTTCTCCCCACATCACTAAACAAGGAGACTCGATGTTTGAGAGCAGAGGTCTTAAGTCTTCATTGAGCGAAATCAAGGCTGTCTGGAACACATTTTGAGGTCTGAAAAACCAGTTATAAGTTGAGGATTGCCACATCTCGATCAAAGCCCCCATCTTGATTGAACCCAATTGAGCTGGGAGTTCAATTGACCTTCGCAGCAAGACTTCTGGCAAAGAACCCAACGGGATACCTGTACTATCTACTACGGCAAGACTGCTGACAAGGGACGGCATTGAGGCCGCCATCGCTATGGCGATCGCTCCTCCGATAGAATGTCCTACTAAATGAACTTTTTGAATATTTAAACGATTGACAAAAGAAACGATGCAATTAGCATAATCCTGATAATTTTTCAGAAATGTTGGACTAGTTGATTTGCAAAAACCGGGTAAATCGGGTGCAATGACCTGATAACGCTGAGATAACGCCTCTAAGCTTTCTCCATAAGTTTCAACAGATACACCCCATCCCGGTAAAAAAAGTATGGGAGCTGAGTTAGAAACGATACCTCCTTCCTGATAGTAAATTGTAAAATTATTGACATCGATGTGCTTTTCCCTGAGTTGATTCACCACTTTATCCCTTTTGCGAGAGCAACTGGAAATTTTGCCAAAAAGCTAAATATAAACTTTCGCTCACAAGATTTCTGACTGTAATTTTATAAAGCATCACTACATCCTTCTTTAGCTAGAAATTGAGCCAAAGCCTAGGGTTTATTTAACTTGATAATTTCTTAGCCAGAAAAACTCCCAAATTATAAGATATTGATAAGGGCTATTGCCTATTATTACAGAGATAGATATTGCCCCTATTCTATTGAGAAAAACAATGTCTGGTCACGACATCATTGTTATAGGAGCCTCCGCCGGGGGAGTGGAAACTCTCTCTCAACTCGTCCGTGATTTGCCCAAAGATCTACCAGCAGCGATCTTCATCGTCGTTCACTTTCCCAGGTGGAGTAAAAGTGTTCTGCCGGACATCCTGAACCGCAAGGGCGATTTGCTCGCCGCTCATGCGACAGACAGTGAGGTAATTGTGCCGGGACGTATCTACGTAGCACCACCGGATTACCACTTAGTCGTCAAACGTGGCTACATCCGCTTAGTGCAGGGGCCGATGGAGAACAGTTGTCGTCCAGCCGTCGATCCCCTGTTTCGCACAGCAGCGAAGGCTTATGGACGGCGGGTGATTGGTGTGATTTTGTCAGGCACCCTGGATGATGGTACAGCGGGGCTGATGGATGTGAAGCACTATGGCGGTGTGGCTGTTGTACAAGACCCCAAGGATGCCCTGTTTAGCGGGATGCCTAGCAGTGCTAAGGAAAATGTAGAAGTTGACTATGTCCTGCCCCTATCTTTAATCGCCCCGACTTTAATACAGCTAGCCCATGAACCAGTCGTTAAGGAAGAAGCAAAGACGGTGTCTAGTGAAAGTGAGATGGAAATGGAACCTGACGTTGTTGAGTTGGATGGGGCTGCGATGCGAAGCCGTGGGAAGCCTGGGACACCTTCAAACTTTACCTGTCCAGACTGTGGCGGTACCTTGTACCAACTGCATGAAAGAGAGTTGCTCCAGTTCCGCTGTCGCGTGGGGCACGCCTTCTCAGTGGCTAATTTACTGGCAAACCAGTCTGAGGCTCAAGAAGAGGCGCTATGGACAGCGATTCGTTCTCTCGAAGAGCGCGGAGAACTCATGCGTCAGATGGCAACCAAGGCGCGTGAAGGCCATCGCACTCTCTCAGCCCAACGTTTTGAAGCGCAGGCGGTGGAAGCCTTACAGAATGCTGACCTGATCCGGCAAGCACTTTATCAAGGGCAATTGCCTGCTACACAAGAACCAGCCGCGACGCAGGTAGAGACAGAGGGTGTAGACCCTAATTCACCACCTCATCCCCTGACTACTTCACCCTTAAAAGTCGTGGTGTTGGCCGCGTCTACGGGTGGGTTGAAGGTATTAAGTCAGATTCTGCCTGCCTTACCGCCGAACTTTCCTGCCGCGATCATCGTGGTGCAGCAGTTAGAAACTCGCTCTTCTGGTCGCTGGATGACTGATATCGTCAACTACCCCAATATCATGCCACTCCAGTATGCCCAAGAAGGAGATGGCTTACGAGCGGGGATCATCTATATCGCTCCTCCTCAGAAACACCTGCTGATTAATCCGAACGGGACATTCTCCTTGTCTCAGGTGGCTTTTGTGGACTTTTCACCTCCCCCCTCAGTTGACTTGCTGTTGCAGTCAGTCGCCGCTAGTTTCAAAGAACGTGCGATCGCTGTTATTCTCACGGGTACGGGTAACGATGGAGCGTCGGGGGCGCAGGCCATTCATAATATGGGTGGTAAGGTCATTGCTCAGGATGAAAGTACGTCCGAGTTCTTTGAAATGCCATCTGCCACGATTCAAACGGGAAAGGTCGATTTGGTTGTGCCCAGCAATGCGATCGCCTCTGCCCTCGTCAACCTAGTGATGTCACAGGTAGCCCTCTAAACAGCCTTGAGTCATGCTACCTCTGAGGCAGATAATGAGTCATGATTTAGAAGGAAAAATATAGAAATTTAGGAGTTGAACTATATCTGAATCGCTCAGATTTATAAAGTTTTGTTTCCCTTCATTTCTATTAACCATTCGGTGACTATGGCTCAACCTAATACGGCAACAACGTTGTATAAAAATCAGCTACTCAAATGCCCAACTGGAATTCAAGGGTTGGACGAAATCACGGCTGGTGGATTGCCCCTTGGGCGTCCGACACTCGTTTGTGGCACAGCCGGTTGTGGCAAAACTTTAATGGGAATGGAATTTCTCATCCGTGGCGCACTTGAGTATGGTGAACCGGGCGTGTTCATGGCGTTTGAAGAAACGGCTGAAGAACTAACCCAAAACGTTGCTTCCCTAGGTTGGGATTTAGAGCAGTTGACCGCTGAAGAAAAAATTTCCATTGACTACGTTCACATTGACCCAAACGAGATTGAAGAAACTGGCGAATATAGTCTAGAAGCTTTATTCATTCGGCTGAGCTATGCAATTGATGCCATCAAAGCCAAGCGAGTGGTTTTAGATACGGTTGAAGTCCTGTTTGCCGGTCTATCCAATGCCTCCATTGTGCGGGCAGAACTACGGCGGTTGTTTCGCTGGCTGAAAACCAAAGGCGTGACAGCAATCATCACGAGTGAAAAGGGCGAGAACTCGCTAACCCGTCATGGCTTAGAGGAGTATGTGTCTGATTGTGTGATCCGGCTGGAGCAACGCATCCAGGACGAAGTTTCCACGCGACGCTTGCAAATTGTCAAGTATCGGGGTTCAGCTCACAGCTCGAATGAATATCCATTTTTAATTGATCAAAATGGGATTTCCGTTTTACCGATTACCTCGGTGGGATTAGATCATGACATATCCACGGAACGGGTCTCAACCGGCATCGAGCGCCTCGACACCATGCTGGGCGGGAAAGGATATTTTCGAGGGAGCAGTATTCTGCTCACAGGCACGGCAGGAACTGGCAAAAGCACCCTTGCCGCCCATTTTGCCCAAGCGACTTGCCTGCGAGGCGAACGTTGCCTTTATTTGGCCTTCGAGGAAGCGCCGCAGCAGATTCTGCGTAATATGAGTTCGATTGGTTTGGACTTAGAGCCATTTGTCAACCAAGGACTCCTGCGGTTCCAAGCGACACGTCCTACGGCGTATGGTTTAGAAATGCACTTGGCGAAAATCCACCATTGGCTAACCGAGTTTCAACCCTCTGTCGTGATTATTGACCCGATGAGTAATCTACATTTGGGTGGTAACATGACGCAGGCCAAAGGCTTTCTCTTCCGCCTCATTGATTTTCTCAAATCCCAGCAAATCACCGTACTGTTTACCAATCTGACGGGGGGGAATAGTGCGCTTGAGCATACCGAAATGGGAGTTTCATCCTTAATGGATACCTGGCTGGAGGTGCGTATCCAAGAAGGGAATGGGGAGCGCAACCGAGTGCTGTTTGTCCTAAAATCGCGCGGAATGGCACACTCCAATCAGATGCGGGAATTTCGGATGACTCCGCAGGGAATAGAGTTGTTTGATGTTTATTTAGGGTCAGAAAAGGTGCTGACGGGTGCTGCACGAGTGATTCAAGAGACCAAGGAAAAAGCCGCTAGATGGAGCCGTCAACAGGAGTTTGAACGGAAGCGACGTGAGCTGGAACGAAAGAAAGCGCTCGCCCAATCTCAAATTGCCGCTTTGCAGGCTCAGATGGAGACGGAGGCGGAAGAGTTGGAAGTGATGATTCAGCAAGAGGAAGTGCAGCAGAACCTTTCACTCCAAGACCGAACAACTATCGCGCAACTGCGTAAGGCGGATCAGGCTGACGGTCTTTGGAGTTAAAACGAACAAACAACAGCAAGAATGAAAATTTTTTGGTTTGAGTGTAACTAACCTCACACTCATCCGGAAAACGTTAAAGGAGGACAGAATGGAAGTCCAAGAGAATAGCGAGCAGATACAACCAGAAGTTTGGGAATTACGGCTGTATGTAGCTGGTCAAACACCTAAATCGATTCAGGCGTTTTCCAACCTGAAAAAAATCTGTGAAGAATACCTGCACGGTCAATATCGGATTGAAGTGATTGACCTTTTGGAAAATCCCAAGCTAGCTAAACAAGACCAAATTGTGGCTCTTCCTACGTTGGTCCGAAAACTGCCTGAACCTATCAAGACAATTATTGGAGATTTATCGAATAAGGAAAAACTTCTGCTGGGATTTAATGTGCAAAAAATAGAGGGATGGACAAGTCATCCCGATGAGAAACAATAAATTCTAGGGAAAGTGAATTTTCGGTATTTTGTCACCGAAATGCAATGAAGATGGTGTATTAATGAAGCCAGAAAATACTTAAGCCTTGTGATATTAGTTCCAATTACCAATCATAGTAAAGGCCGACCAATAATAAGGATGAGAAAGGTTCATATTCTGACGAACTCCAACCTCCGGGGAAAGGGGGAACAGCTTTTCCTCATCGAGTTGTAACTGTCGATCTTCAAGTCGAACTTGCCCTTTAATCATGGCTAATTGAGCCTGTTGCAGGGCTTCACTTTTTATCGGTGCAGTTTTTAACTGCTCATAAAACTTAGTCATTAGTGCTAAAGACCCTTCATCGCTGACATACCAAAGGCTACCCAATGCCGTTTTTACACCCGTTTGAATCGTTAAACCCGCAAATCCTAATTCAGCTTCCTGATCTCCTAAGGCTGTTTTACACGCACTCAGTACCATCAACTCTACTTTAGGGTCTTGCTCCCATTGCAATTTCTGCGACAATTGCCGTAATTCATCGAACCGGAGTTTGGCATTCCAAAACTGAATATAAGAGTGATGAATTGCTCCGGGTTTAAATTCTGCATGGGTCGCAATATGGATAATTCCAAAGCGATCTTGACTACTCAAAGCTTGAAAGTTATTAATCGTTGATTGTTCATTCAGCAATTTTTGACCCGACCAAATATTATTGGTCAAGAGCGAGACTTCCGTTGCTACAGCGGGTAAGGGAGCTTTCCCTTGTGTGCTTTTTGATATTCCGACTGCCAGCATTGACTGATTTAAAATGGAGAAATAGCGAGTATCTGTCAGGCTAAAACTCGGAATGATAGAGACACTATACTTCTCCACCAAAAACCGTCTACCATCATAAAGAGCCGCTATGGGGATAGAGCGTAAGCCAGAATCCATGGACAAAACTAAGGCATCTATCTCATTAGTTTCTAGTAGGGATTCTAAAGGAGCAATAATCCACTGATAAAGTTTTTGAGCAGAAGATTTGTATGCAGTTGATTGGCCGCGATTCATTACTTGAGAGCGAAACTCTTGGGCTGTTTTTTTCAGAATATCACTGTTAGCTTCCGGGATAATTTTACGAACGGGTGGATGGTTGGCAAAAATAAGTATAAGTTGCAGTTGATCTTTTAGAGAAACCACATAAATGACGGCTGATTTTCTGCCTCTTCGGCGATACAGGTCATCTAAAGTGTGAGAAATTTCTTGAGCCGTAGCTACTTCTCCGAAGAAGTTGATACCGAGATGTTGTCCAAACTCTACTGCTTGGGCTTCTTCAAAGAGATTAATGGCTTCGTTAATTCCAGCCGTTTCAAAGTTGCTATCAAAAGCTTTGCGGTCAATTTTGACGGCTGCATTGTTGGCAGAATTATTATTATTGTTATTATTATTATTGTTATTATTAATGGGAATTATGATTTCTTGGGGGTCATTTCCCGTAGTATCCGATTGATTCATGAATTCTTGAGGATCGGGTCCTGTCGTATCGGATTGATTGCCAGTTTGAGCCTGGACAGATTCTAAATAAATTACCAAAAACCAACCCAAGAAAAAGATAATTATCAGAGAACGAATAGATTTCATAAAAATTGACTCTATTGGAATTAAATTTACCGCTGAGCCGAATGTCTCTTTGAGCCAAAACTTGCCATGAAGCCAGTAACCACTAATCAAAAAGAAATCCCATAACCAATACCCAAAATAAATCGACTGCCGTCCCCTGCCTTCCCCGTAATATCGGTTATGGCTGGGGTAACCACTAAGGGAACATCTCGAAAAGGAGCAATAGATAATCCGAGGCTTAAATCTTGACCTGACCATTCTGCGATCGCACTGATGGGTTCAGCTACTCGGACGGCCACACTCCCAAAAATTCCAACTGAATTACGATCTTCGCTAATATCTAATTCTGAACGAAATTGCCCACTGCCCACACCCGCAGAAACAAAAAGTTGGCTAAACAGCTGTTGTACATCCTCCTGCAAACTAAACTTTTTGGTCACAACCCCGTAATACCCAGTTGCACTATCCGTGGCACCAAATCGAATCACATTCTTGACTCCCACAGCCACAGCCAAATCCTCAGGAAGACGGCGATGTAATTTGAGGCTAACACTCCCATCTTCAGCCGTATTCCCTATCAAATCCACAAAGGTCAATCCGATATCTAACCCCACCGTTTTTTGGGCATCTCCCAAACCCAAGCCAATTCCCACTACTCCATCCGCTTTTTCGGTAAAGCGAGTCCGAGATTGCAACCCCACACCGATAGAAGCACTGCCCCAGGACTGCCCATAAGCTGAAGGAGTGAGGATAGAAATACCGGGAGCTGAAGCTGCTTTACGAGCGTTGGGTTGCACGGATTCCAACGGTAAATTTTGGGGTTTAAACGGCTGCTCATCGCGTCTAGAGGGTTCTGTATTTAACCTAGGTTTAGTACCCCCTTGAGTGAGAGATTGAGCAATGGTGGATTTTTCAACAATCGACTTAGCCAATACCCCAGAGATGTACCGTAAATCTTCAACATCTGTTGCCGAGACAGGCAATTGATCTGGATAAATGAGGGTGTTGGGTAGTGACGTTTCCAGAGGAATAGGGGATGGCGACAATCTAGCATCGCTATCACTAATTTGAAAAACTATAGCTGGAGGAAATACAGCTAAAAAAGAAATCATAAATATTTAAAATTTTCTTGAGTCCTAGTATTATCCTTCAAGAATATGGCAACGCTTAGGTATCCACCTACTCAGAAGCCAAAAACCTGACTCATTGGGTAACACTTAAGCCTATGCCTAGAAGTCAGATCAGCCACCCTAAACCGTTATGGGGGAATGCTCTCTTTTTTGGTTCTCTCATGTGGCTACTGAGCCGATTAGTTATTGCTGCAACCATGTTGGTGATTGCCCCCTCGCTACCGGCTCCACCGGGAGGGATGGTTCCCACGGCTGATTGGAGCGTCTTCTCTTACTCAGACAGTCCCAGGTACGAGACAATTGCCACGGGGGGTTATGAATACGGTAGTGATGCCCAGCAAAAGTACAACATTGTATTTTTTCCTCTATTTCCCATGCTCACTCGTGCCGTGATGATGTTGGGGTTACCCTTCGATGCCGCAGGTACCCTCGTCAACAATCTCGCGTTTTTGGGTGCTTTGATCGTTCTTTACCGTTGGGTTGAGGAGCAGCATGGTAAAAGCATCGCTCGGTGGGCGACTGGAGTCTTAGCTTGGTGTCCGCTTTCTCTATTCGGGAGTGTAGTTTACACGGAAGGGCTGTTTCTGTTGTTCAGTACCGCCGCTTTAAGAGCCTTCGCTCAGCAGCATTATAGCTGGGCAACTCTCTGGGGTGCGATCGCCACAGCGTCTCGCGTCACGGCAGTGGCGCTGATCCCCACATTTCTGATTGTGGCATGGAGAGAACGTCGTCCGGTACAAGCTTACATAACCAGTGTGTTTGCACTCAGCGGACTGCTTCTATTTATCTTATATTGTGGGGTTCATTTTGGAGACCCCTTAGCCTTTGTTCATGCTCAGCGAGCATGGCGAGACACCGCCGGGATTAATTGGAAAGATTGGCGCAGAGACTTGATTAGAATGGTGATCGGCATGGCCAATTTAAAGCAGCGCTCGATTGTAGAACCCTGGCATCCGTTACTCTTTTTGATGATTGTGGTAAGCGCCTATTTCCTGTGGCGCTTTCGCAAAAAGTTGAGTTCTACCATCGTCTTCTATGGCATTTGCACCCTATGGTTTGGGTTATGGCTGCTCGATGGTGATGCGTTAATTCTTTTTGTTTCAGTCTTCGGTGGTGCTTACCTGTTATGGCACTTACGCTCTCAACTGGAACTCCTTGTCCTCACCTATGGTTTTTCTTCCTTAACATTAATCATGGCTTCTGGTGGTGCGGCATCTGCTCAGCGTTACGCCTATGGTATTGTTTCACTGTCGATCGCGCTGGGTATCTTACTCGAACGCTATCCTCGTTGGGGATACGCTACCCTGGTCTTTTTTACAATTGTACTGGTCAACTTTGCGTTACGATTTTCCCAGCATATCTGGATCGCTTAGACTCAGTTTAATATCACTACATTTTTTAAGGAAGAGTTATGCTGACACAAGCATCGACGGCTAGTCTTATTCGTCAACAGCACAATTTTTTTAACGCAAATCAGACAAAAGATATCTCTTTTAGAGTTGCTCAATTAAAAGTTTTAAGACAAGCAATTTTAGAAAATGAGGCAGCTATTACACAAGCCTTACATTCCGACTTAAACAAGTCTGAATATGACGCTTATGCCACTGAAGTAGGAGTTTGCCTAGAAGAAATCAAATTCGCGCTTAAGCATATCAAATCTTGGACCAAACCCAAGAAGGTTAACACTCCATTGATTGCCTTACCCGGTTCATCCAAGGTTTATTTTGAGCCATTAGGCGTTGTTCTGATTGTTGGTGCTTGGAACTACCCCTTTCAGTTAATCATATCTCCTCTGATCGGTGCGATCGCGGCGGGAAACTGTGCAATTCTCAAACCTTCAGAAATTGCCGCTCATACGTCTCATCTGTTAGCTGAAATAATACCGAAATACTTTGACCCATCTTTCATTGCTGTCGTGGAAGGTGGGAAAGAAGTTACCCAAGAGTTACTCGAAGAAAAATTTGACCATATTTTTTTTACGGGTAGCACTGAAATCGGAAAAATTATCATGAGTGCCGCGGCTAAACATCTAACCCCCGTGACTTTAGAATTGGGTGGAAAAAGTCCTTGCGTTGTAGATGCTGAAACTCAGTTGGAATACACAGCAAGACGAATTGTTTGGGGGAAGTTTCTCAATGCGGGTCAAACCTGTATTGCGCCTGACTATTTGTTAGTCGATCACAAGATTAAATCCAATTTATTGGGACACATTAAACAATGTATCCGAGACTTCTATGGAGCAACCCCATCCACCAGTCCTGATTATGCCCGAATAATTAACCAACATCACTTTAACCGCCTCTGTAAGTTCCTCGGTTTTGGTGAAATTATCATTGGCGGTGATACCGATTCTACAAACCTTTACATCGCTCCCACCGTTATTGATCAAGTGGATTGGAACGCGCCAATCATGCAAGAAGAAATCTTTGGCCCCATTTTACCCGTTCTTGAATACACTGATTTGAATGAAGCGATCGCACTCATCAAAGCTCGACCTAAACCCCTTGCGCTGTACCTTTTCTCCCACAACCAGCAACATCAACAGCGAGTCTTACAGGAAACCAGTTCTGGCGGTGTTTGTATCAACGATACTGTTCTGCATGTAGCCTTTCCCCTTTTGCCGTTTGGCGGTGTGGGGAGTAGTGGTATGGGTCGTTATCACGGTCAGGCCAGCTTTGAGACGTTTTCACATCAAAAAAGTTTACTCAATCGCTCTTTTCTGCTAGATTTAAAATTAAGGTATCCTCCTTATCAAGGCAAGCTCAAGTTATTGAAAAGGTTGCTGAGCTAAATATACATGCATTAGTGATTTGAATCACTAAAAAAAAATCTTTTAATCACTTAGAACTAATTACTACTATCACCTAGCTCAATCCACAGAATCACAGCTTCTTTCCCTCAAAGACGCGATACTTCTTAGAAAGAAGAGAACACAACAAGAACAGGCGTCATGTCTACGATTCGTGAGATTGTTTATCAGGTGCTTCAATCCGGGTATCTAACCGTACAAACCGAAGAGCAACTGCGACAAATGTTTGCGGTTCGGTACGACCTAGATGATATTGAGGCTTTAACTCGACTGCAACAAGCCACTACCTATGGTCGAGTCAAGCAACAGTCCCGTGAGTTAATCCACTGCTAAGGGGAAACCCGAAAACAGCAGCGTAGGGTGCATTGCGGTGCACCCTACAAGTAGAGTTTTGCCCTAAGTCCTGTCGAATTAGGGATTGGGATATTTTCACTACAGACCCAGTCCCCAGTGCTTTCACGGCAAAACCACGACAACGGTTCCCTTAAAAACTGTAGCGCTCTTCCGCCCAAGGCTCTCCTCGACGGTGGTAGCCATTACGCTCCCAGAACCCTAACTCGTCGTGATCGAGGAATTCTAAGCCGTTGAGCCATTTAGCACTTTTCCAGGCGTATAAATGGGGCACCACTAAGCGCAGGGGGCCACCATGCTCTGCGGGGAGTGGTTCTCCAAACAAGGTGTGGGCAAAAAAGTTTTCTTCCCGCACAAAATCTTCGAGGGGGATATTCGTCGTGTAGTCACCGTAGCAGTGTTCCATGACGTGAGTGGCCTTGGGATCGACCTCTACTAGGCTCATAAAATCGGTCACTTTGATGCCTGTCCATGTCACATCAAGTTTTGACCAGCGTGTCACGCAGTGAAAATCAGCGGTGAAATCGTGTTGGGGCAACGCCATAAAGTCAGACCAGCTAAAGGTCTTGGGTTGGGCTAAGCCCCAGACGCGAAATTCCCAGGTTTGGAAGTCGATTTGGGGGGTCTGACCATAAGTCAGCACGGGGAAACCTTTTGTGAGGTATTGACCGGGAGGAACGCGTTCGTTCTGATCTGATTCTGGTTTACGGAAGAATTTCCCTATCATGATTCCAGTAGAGATAGTGATATGGGTACTAATCACACCGTAGCGTTGAATTTTGCCATCAGGGCAAAATTTACGTCAACAAAAAGACCCCCCAAGCCTGTGCCGACTCTCCATTTGTTAGTGTTAGCTTTCTTCCTCTTGTTCCTCTTCGGTCGGATAAACAAAGGAAGAGCGTCCACTCAAAACGGCCTTGCCGAGAGACAGGGCTTTTTGAGCTTGCAGTGCCGCCTTGCGCTTCCAAGTCGCTTTGCGTTTGTCTCGTTTCGATTTCGAGGTTTTCTTCTTAGGAACAGCCATGTCAGTTCAGAATTTTTGACAACCTTTCCATTTTAGGCGATTGCCTCCAGAAGTTTGACCGGCTTGAAGCGGCTAGTTCCTTAGGCTAGATGATTAGCGCCCAGAAGGGGGAGGCGGCAGGGGCACTCGCTGGATGGGTGCGCCGGGAATATCAGGGATTTGGTTATTAGCCGGAGCGGCTGGCGCAGCAGGTGAAGCTGGAGTAGCGGGTTGATTAGGGGCGGCGGGTTGATTAGGTGCGGCGGGTTGATTAGGGGCGGCGGGTGGTGCTGTGTTAGCAGGGGGAGAGGCTGGGATAATCCGGCGGTTTCCACCTGGGAGTTCGATGACTCTGGGGCCAGTCGGGGTCTGTGGCGTCGGGGTAGCGCTTGGGGATGGCATTGTCATGGGCTGAGGGGTTCCTCCGGGTTGAGTTCCAGGGTCTTCCGAAGACGGGTCAAATCCCAGTAGCGTGTCGGTATTGGGGAAGTAGGTGATCCAACGCTGGGGATCAGGGCTGCTTCTCCAAGATGGGCGGGTGACCTCTAAGGACAATAGCGGGACAATCGCACCATTATTTTGCCCCATCAGCGTCACCGCTACGTCTGTCACCAAGATGTCTCGGTCAAAGCTGCGCTGAGCGGCTGCCCTAGCCACAGCCTCGGCACGACGCAGGAAGCTTTGGAAGGATTCGCCAGTTTCACGGGTGAGGACAACGTTCAGACGAGCGGTGTAAGCTTGGGCGCTGGGCGGCGCGACTACAGAGGTCGTCAGCCAACTGACACTGACAAGACCTAATATTGCCATTAAACTCAACGGCGCAATCTGTTTGTGAGCGATAGCTGGAAAAAACTCGTCAGAAGCCTTCTTCAGCGGCGCAGAAATGGCTGACAAAGGATTGACAAACCTCGGTTTAAATTTAAACATACGCCCCACTCCCTGGTTAGTCTTGAACGTTAGCGTTTTGCGTGAGTATTTTTGATGATAAATACCCTGATTAATAAATTTCATCTATAGGATAAAGGAAAAATTATAGACTATAGACCGATTAGCTCTTTGGGGTTGGCATTCGCTATAAACTTAGGGCATCTTAATTAAATGCCAAACCTAACCGATCTAATCACCTCATCAAATAGCTGAAAACAAGAGCATATGGCAAATCACGCTTGTATCGCAATCGGCATCAATCACTATCAGTTTTTACCCCCTCTCAACTATGGGGAAGCCGATGCACAGGCGATATGGCAATTTTGGATGAATCAAGCTGAGGTGCCATCCAACCAGTGTTTGTTGTTAAGTGACACATCGCGTTTGATGGGTAACCAGTCCAGTTATCCAACCCGGGACAATATTTTGTCCGCTCTGGAGAGGAATAGCCCGACTTCAGGGAATTCAGCTAATTGGCGTTGGTTCTTTTTCAGTGGCTATGGTGTCCGTTGGGAACAGGTTGATTACTTTTTACCCATTGACGCTAACCCAAAAGATATTCCCGGAACCGCCATATCTGCGCGTAGTCTCTTAGCCTCCCTCAAGGCTCAAGGCGATGAAAACCTCCTCGTCTTCTTAGACATCAACCGCTCACCTGGACTGCAAGCCGGTGCGCCTGTTGGGTCGGAACTCGTAGAATTAGCACGCCAGATGGGAATTGTCCTCGTGCTCTCCAGCCAACTCGACCAATTTTCCCACGAAGCGGCAGGACTGGGTCATGGCTTATTTACGACGACACTTTTAGAAGCCTTGACCTACTATCACACGGACACGACGTTGGAGAAGTTGGAACAGTATCTGCGCGATCGCCTACCGGAGTTGAGCCAGCACCACTGGCGACCGATTCAAACGCCGTTGCTCGTGATTCCACCCCAAACCAATAAACAACAGCGGATTTGGCCTACAACCTATTACTCACGAGGGCTTGAGCCGAATCCAGTTAGCCATTCTATGACGTTTAGGTCTGCAACCCGATGGGACGCTGAAGACGCCGAGGAAGATTATTCCTACAACGGAATCGGCACCCCTAGACCAACCAGTGTGGTTTCGGTTTTAGAGACACCCACGAATACCTCTTCAATCCCAGTAACCACCACCCATCAGACGGAATCAATGCCTATGGCGATGGTTCCCTATACAACCAATTCCTCTGAAGCGGCGGGTCGTCAAACACGCTGGTGGCAACAACTGCTCCTTTGGGGAGGCGGTGCTGTCCTGGTTTTAGCGCTGATGATTGTCGGTGTACTATTCCGCAACCGAGATGCTTTTACCGATCAGCCAGTTGTCGAGACATCCACGGTGAAAGACGCACCGAGTACCTCATCCCCGGCAACAGAGCCACTCTCGCCTCAGACAGACGCGGAAGGCACCCTTAATCCGACAACTGCATTACCCCAGACAGGCCAGCCAAGTCGTCTTCAAGCCAATCAAGAAACATTAGATCAGGCAAGACACTTGCTCCGACCGAATCAAGCCTCTTTATTTAATAAGGCCATTGTTCAAGCGCGTCAGGTTAAACCGAGCGACCCCCTGTATCCAAAGGCGCGGCGAGATATTACGCGTTGGAGTGGGGTGATTCTGGATTTAGCAGAGGGACGAGCCAAAGCTGGAAATTTGGGGGGAGCGATCGCTGCGGCTCAATTGGTTCCCAAAGATGACCCGTCTGTTTATGGCAAAGCGCAGCAGACAATTAACCGATGGAAAGTTCTTGCCACCCAACAGCAGCAAAACAAAACCCTGATCCAAGAGGCTAAACAACAAATTGAACCCAATCAAGCCTCATCTTATAGCCGCGCTATTACCACCCTGCGTCCAATTTTGCCGGAGCAGCCGGGGTATGGCGAAGCCCAACAGTTAACCGCTCAATGGAGCCGTACTATTTATTTAATCGCTCAGTCGCGGGCATCGCGAGGGAAGTTACAAGAGGCGATTCAGTCAGCCTCATTAGTTCCAGCCGGCACCCCCTCTGCGGAGGCGGCTAAAGTAGCGATCGCCAAGTGGCAGCAAGGCAAGCGTTAATCGGCATGGGGAGTGGAGCCAAAAATCCTAGCCTGCAAAATCCAACTATCCCCGGAGCGGTTCGCTCGTCAGCAAAGGGCGTTCTGGGGTGGGTTTTGGCTGCTGTATCGGAATCTCAATCCGGAACTGGGTTCCCTGTCCGAGTTGGGAGTCACATCTAAAGCTGCCTCCATGTTTTTCCACCACAATTTGGTAACTAATGGAAAGACCCAAACCGGTTCCTTTCCCAATAAGTTTCGTTGTAAAAAAGGGGTTAAAGATTTTCGAGAGCAGCGCTGGATTAATCCCAGGACCATTGTCGGCAATTTCAATGACAACGTGAGAAGACGTTGGTAAGGAGGATGGCGAATTTTCTCGATTCCTGTCTCCTCTTATCTCTAAGTCCACTGGCTTGACACGAGTCGAGATCGTAATCTGACTGTGATGAATCTTCATTCCCTCAGCTATGCGACTGGTATGATAGTCCTCTAGAGCGTCAATGGCATTACTTAGAACGTTCATGAATACCTGATTGAGCTGACTAGCATAGCACTCAACCATTGGCAATTCACTATAGGTTTTAACCACTGTAATACCCGGATAATTGGGCTTTCCTTTCAGGCGATGTTGCAAAATCAACAGCGTACTGTCGATGCCTTCATGAATATCAACGGGCTTCATCTCCGCTTGATCCAGTCGGGAGAAATTCCGCAGAGAAAGTACGAGGTTGCGGATACGCTCCGAGCCAATTTTCATCGAAGCCAAGATTTTGGGTAAATCTTCTTGGAGAAAGTCTAAGTCGATTGCCTTGGCATACTCATCAACTTCAGGGTTTGGAGTCGGGTAATACTTCTGATACAGATGAAGCAGATTCAACAAATCATGAGCATACTGATTGGTGTAGGTTAGGTTGCCGTAGATAAAGTTGACGGGGTTGTTGATTTCGTGCGCTACACCCGCCACCAATTGACCCAAACTGGACATCTTTTCCGTTTGAATGAGTTGAGTCTGAGCTTGCTTGAGATTCTCAAGAGTGAACTGAAGTTCTGCTGCCTGTTGCTCTTTGTCTTCCAATAATCCTGCTTGCTGTAAGGCAATACCCAGGTGAATTGCAACCTGTCGAGCAAACTCAATTTCCGAAGTGTCCCAATAACGTGAGCCCGTGCATTGATAGATACAGAGCAATCCCCAAAGTGTATCCCCTTTGGGCAGTGGCACCATCAGCGTCGAGCGGACGTATAACTGCTCCAAAATTTTGATGTGACAGTCGTTTAAACCTGCATTGTAGATGTCAGGAATGGCCTGAATCCAACCAGAACGATACTTCTCCCCAAAGCAGTAGTCTTGAATGTTACGGTTCGCCTCAGGCAATCCGGCTTGAATGTCTTCAGACACTACTTCTCCGTGATCGTAGCCAAACTCAGGAGCAAAGCGAAACACAGCTACCCGGTCAGCCGCGAGTAGCCGCCGGACTTCTGTAGTTGTTGCCTTGAAAATGGCTTTGACATCTAGGGATTCTCTAATTTTGGTAATCACGCCAAATAAGGCTTGTTGTTGTTGGGCAACAATCGCCAGTTGTTTGGCTTGCGCCGTCGCTGTAGCGGCAGCAGTACGGCTTTGTTCATAAAGTTCAGCTTGCTGAATCGCCACAGCCGCTTGGTCAGCCAATTGTTGGAGTAGATCGATCTCAAAGGCTTGCCAGCTACGCGGAGCATGACATTCTTGGGCAATCAGGAATCCCCACAGGGGCTGTTCCCCCTGATTCTTCTGGGGGCTTGTCGGAGTACAGGTACAGCTAAAAATATCTTGGGAATGATAAGCCCCCATTCCAATCGGGACAATTAAGGCGGCTTGGATGTGGAAACGCTGCAAAAACTCTCGCTGAGCCGGTGGAAGGGGGGCACGGCTGACATCGCTAATCACGCGCACTTTGCCTCGTTTGTTCGGTTGACACTGTGTCTCTAGAAAGTACCCATGAGGGTCACTTGCACCTAAAGTAGAGAACCAGTCGCCGTTAATCGACTCGACAATCACTGTACCTTGAGCGTTATCAGCAAACTGGTAAATCACGACTCGGTCTGTATCGAGCAGGGAGCGCACTTCTCGCACAATGGTTTGGAGAATCGTGTTCAGATCGAGTGTGCTGCGGATTTGGCTAGTCACTCGTTCCAAAGCGCGCCCCTGTTCCAGCGCTTGTTGTAACTTTGCCGTGCGTTCTTCGACTTGGCGTTCCAGGTTAGCGTTGAGGGACTGCACCAGAGAATAGAGTTCATACTGCTCGATCGCCATGGCAAATTGATGACCTAAGGCGACTGCTAATTCAATGTCCTGACGTGTCCATTCCTTGGCCTGACCCCGTTTTAACTCGCGCCAAACTTCAAACGACTGCCTGGGAAGCCGTTGTTTTTCACTAGGATCAAAGCGTCCCGCCCACAACGTTTCCGTATCGATTTCGGGACGAAAAATGCTGAGATAGCCGAGGAAGGAGGAGCGATAATACAAAGGCATCACGAGGACTCCTCGAATCGTCGTGAAGCGGAAGGCTGGGGTGAGGGTGCGCCAATCAGGAATACTATACAAATTGCTCACGGTTAGCGGCGAACAACTTGGGAAGAAGGGCAGTCCTTTGGCGCTGAGAGTGGGTGATGAATCGATGCGGGGGTTCCCAGGTTGGGCTGGGAAATTCTCTCCGGGTTTTCCTCGTTCTGCGAGTAAGAGGGTGTTCTCTTCCTGGCAGGACGCCCAGGCGGTAAAGACAGGATGCTGTTCGATGAAACTCTCGGTTTCTCCAGTCAGAGGTGCCAGTTGAGTTCCACAGGTCAACACTTCCGCCTTATCATCGGTGGTGTAAGGGGCGATGTAGAGTCTGCCGCCACAACCTTGGAGGGCGGCGACCGTTTCTTCGAGTGCAGCAGAAAGCTCAATCGTTGGTAGAGAATGCAACAGCGTGGCAACTCGGTTCGTTGTTGCTTCCACAAAGTGCTGTTGCCTGGTTTTCGCTAACAGATGGGACTGAGCGATCGCAATGGAAACCTGATCGATCGCCCACTGCATCACTTGTAGTTCCCGTCGGGATATCACACGCAGTTGGATGCTGTGACATACCAATAGTCCCCAGAGTTGTTCCTTGGCGTGTGGAGACTGGATATTGTTATGCACGATCGGCAAAACCACTGTAGATTGAACCCCCATCGCCGTGAGATAGGCGGCGTGACAAGAGTCTACAGGGCAATATTCAACCAGTTCCTCCAGGGGTGTTGTCTCTTCGCTGGTAATACAGCAATCAATGGGTAACCAACCAATCCGTCCCAATCCCACATCCACGAAGGAACATAGACGCTTCTCGATATACTTTTGGCGGGCTGTTTCCGGAATGTCATCGGCTGGAAAGTTTAGCCCTTTGAGGGAGGGAAGACAATTGTCTTGAATCGACTCAGCCATCACTTCTCCACTGCCAGATGCATGAAACTGATAAACGATGACCCGATCAGTTCCCAACAATGAACGAAGCTCAGCAACAGTCGCTGCTAAAATCTCTTCCAATTCCAGAGATTGGCGAATCCGATTGGTAATTCGGCGTAGCAAATCTTCCTGGCTTAGTTCTGGCTGTGGCACTGTCCTAATCTCTATAAAATTTTTTTCTGTCGTTATGCACCCAACGAATCGATTAAAGATGTACGATTATTTCTGCTTATCCGCATTGGGTAACTTCAAAGCAGACAAAGAGGTTTGTAAGAACAGAGAATCCTATCCAATTTCAGCCGATATGAGCGCTCTTTGAAATTTCTTCAACAATCCCCAAGAGTTAAGGTTTCCCTCTAATTTCTTGGGTTTAAGGCTATAGGGTCGCCGCCTGAAGAACATATAAGCTATCGCCTCATTGGTTAGAGAAAGTGGAGCTATCCTAGATGGAATCGCATTGAGGGTTATTCAACTATTCATGCATAAGACATGATCCCGAACAAGGTTTCAGTCGACGAGCCGACGGTAATAATACCTATTTTAGACGTGAAAACTTCTATTTACCGAATCCTAAAAAGGCTCAGAACGCGAAATTTACCTAGGCTCGCGTCTCCAGATTCCTCCTCACTGCCTTTTGGGAAAAATTTATTTTCTGGACAGACGCTGCCGAATTTCTTGACGAACATTCATGAGAATCTGACCCAGTTGGTTCTGACCTGTTTTTTCCTGACCGCAGCCCCAGTAGTAATCGGTGGGAGAGTCTTCGACAATCAGTTCTTCACCCGTATCAAGTAGAATAACCTGAATATCGGTATGAGTGAGAAACTTGCTCAAAACCCCTTGCCACATCACTTGCCGTTTTACCTCTTCCCAGTCACAACGCAGTTTGAGGGTGCGATCTCGTCCTATTTGAGCCGCTTCCATCGGTGTTTTCACGTCTCGAATCACTTGGATCAATCGTTCATTCTCAGTACGGACAAATTTTTGGGCTTGATAGTAATGCTCCACAGTTTGCCAATATAATCCCCCCACCTCAATCGGGTGAAGAGAGAAGTTGGAAAAGCAGCCGTAGGGGTCACTCACTTTATAAAAATAAATTGTCATGGCAAAATATACAGCTATCCAGAAGGGCGCTCTAATTCTACCGACCCCTCAAAGGATTCGAGGTGTTATGAGTCGGTGTGGCCTGAGGGTCGAGACAAGTTTCCTGTTATTTAAATATTGAGCGATGGCAAGAGTTTCCGCCAAAGCAATGACCAACCAGAGGATTGGGATGAGGAATTGTCATGAGTAGACTGGGTTAATTGGATATTACTTTAGGCGAATTGTCAACGATCTTGATGGGGATTTTTGGGTGATGGAGAACGATCCATAGGCATTAGAGATAGAAGGCGATGCAGCGTTGCCCCCTGATCTCTATGTATTGGTTCCAATTTTTCCAGAGTTAGTGTTGGTAGATAAACCCGTTTTAGTGATAGATGAAATGACTTCAGCACTCACCCCGACAGGCAAAACAAGGCCGTGAGCTAAATTTTCTCAGGCAAAAATTTATAGATTTAGACTTTAAGATGTCATATGGGCTTGCTCGAAGGGATGAAGCACTTCACAAAGAACATCTTGTATTCTGAAATCGCCGCCACGAACCTTTGGCGCTAGCATGAGACGTAACTCCCTAGTGTTCGCACAATTGGGAGCGATAGCATCCAAGGAGAGGAGATTACATGGGCGTGGCAGATGCTCCTGGTGTCACAAAGCGTCAAATGCATTAGCCACCAAGTCAACTAAATGGTGCTTATCCCATGCCACATTTCTAGGAAAGACCGATCAACACTCTAGTGGCAGCAATCCGGCACTCAGATAATACCAAGTCTGGGAATCAACAATTCCCTCCATCCCTAAACCGTTCATCTGTTGAAATTCTTTCACCGCCTCTTGGGTAGGCGAATTAAATTCGCCATCGATCTCAAGGTTAAAGCCCTTAAAATTGAGTAACTGCTGTAGAACTCTCACGGTACTACCAGAACTGCCTGGACGCAGAATTGGAAGCTTCAGGGAAGCTTTTTTGATAGGGGCTTGAGACATATAAGCTGTCGGCATTTGTAATCCTCCTTGAGTTAGATTTTTACTGATTTCAGTTAGGAGAGAGGACGGCTCTAGTCCTTCCTTCCATCAGGGAAATTTAGCATAAAGCTAATAAATTTGTTTGAGGGGATGTGATCAGCATGACGTGTAGGGCGAGCCGTCGGTTTCAGTAAGTGATTTTTTTTGCCGTAAAATAGCTTGAAATGCCTCTACTCACTTCTTGCATCACCCCCCTAACCTGCTCGTATGAGTTCCGGCTGATTAAGGGGAGAATCTAACTCCCTCCCCTGCTCAACCGGATCTCATAGGAGGAAAGGGCTGGGGAGGATTAAAAAGACTTAGTGTAAGAGCTGAGTCTACATAAAGCATTAACCTGAGTCCATCTTTGCAAGGGTGCTATAGTCATATCACCCTTCAATTGACGATTTATGCAAAAATCTTAGAAAATAACTTCTTCATGGCATCCTTCTTTTCTTCCTGGGAAGACTAACTTTAATTTTCTATCTCTTTTTTCAAAAAATGCAAGGTTCACGCACGAGTTTCGTGTGTATTTAAAATTATTAAAACTCAGCTCAATGGCTACACCGAGGAGCGTTGATTTACAGGTTATTCACCAGAAAAAGAATAATCTAAGTCCTTACAAGCGTGAGAGTTATTCTTTCGCTAACATCTTCTTATAAAAGAGGAGTCTTCTGGTTCTCTCCTTCGTCGCTAAGGAACCGGAGCGTTATTTTTTTGCGATCGCGCCTTCATTCCGATAAGCTGAAAACACCCAATAACCCAGTAGAAATAACATTCTATGCCCCTCGTAATCGGCTTAATCAGCGGCACATCGGTGGATGGAATTGATGCCGCCTTAGTAGAAATTACTGGTACTGATGTTGATTTAAAAATTGAGCTGTTAGCTGGTGCAACTTATCCCTACTCAGAAACGCTCAGAGAGCAAATTCTGCAAGTCTGCGCTGGTGCGGCTGTTTCAATGGCAGAATTGGCAGAGTTAGATGATGCGATCGCCCTTCAATTTGCCCAAGCGGCACAAGAAATACAGACGGGTCATCCCCCAGCCGACCTGATTGGCTCCCACGGTCAAACTGTTTATCACCGCCCACCTGTGAAACTGGGGAAGCAACAAGCGGTCGAAACGTTCCCCGTCTCCTCCCTGGGATACACTCTCCAACTGGGACGAGGAGAACTCATTGCCCACCTGACGGGTATCAAGACGGTAAGCAATTTCCGTGCGGCTGACATGGCGGCACAAGGACAGGGTGCCCCACTCGTGCCCAAGGTGGATGCTTACCTGCTTTCGTCGCCCACTCAGCACCAATGTATTCAAAATATTGGTGGTATCGGCAATTTGACATACCTACCCTTGCGTCAAGGTGACTGGATAGATAAAGTTTGCGGCTGGGATACGGGGCCAGGTAATACCCTTTTGGACTTAGCTATGCAGCATTTCACGGGGGGTAGCCAAACTTACGACCAAGATGGAAAGTGGGCAGCCAGTGGCACTCCCTGTGATGCGCTGGTAGAACAGTGGCTCAGTCAAGACTTTTTCCAGATAGCGCCGCCGAAATCTACAGGCCGGGAGTTGTTTGGCTGGGATTACTTTAACCAGTGCTTGGCAGAAGGCGAGGCGTATAACTTGACACCCACGGATCTGTTAGCAACGTTGACCGAACTGACGGTGAGGTCAATTGTCATGAGCTACCAAAACTTTTTACCCCAGATGCCCCAGAGAGTCCTTTTATGTGGGGGTGGAAGCCGCAATCTCTACTTAAAACAACGCTTAAGTGATCAGCTAGGATCGATACCGGTGCTAACAACCGACGAAGCAGGAGTGAGTGCAGATTTGAAAGAAGCGATCGCTTTTGCTGTTTTGGCTTATTGGCGTAATCTCGGTATCCCTGGTAATCTCCCCAAGGTAACTGGAGCAAACTCAGCCGTACTCCTAGGGAATGTCTATCCACCTCTTGGAGCGTGAACTTAGACAAACCTCCCTGTATGCCCTAGGACTCCGGTTATACTTAAATTTACTTGCTGCCTTTCATTCTCATTGATGCCGCTTGAGGCAATTGTTGAAGTTACGCTAATTACTGGTTGCAAGTGATCTGAGTGCGGAGAATGAGAGAGGCAATATTAGATAATAAGCAAAGGGTAACACCGTGGCTCACACCTTTTTATTGGAGGCAGGACGCTGGACACTCCAGGGAAATTGGCTGGAGCGCAATGGGATGCCAATTCCCGTCAGAGGTATGACGCTCATTGCCTGGGGTCGGGAAAATTGGTTTACCATGGTCACCAAGCTAGTGTTTCCCGACAGTGAGCGCGAGGATATATCTTTTCAGTATCGGGGGCGTCTTGACGCTGGCGAACGGCAGTATACCTTTGTCTTAAAACACAGTGTCTTAGGACATGTGGAAGGCGAAGGCTGGGTGACTCCAGAATCCATTGTTCAACGTTACTGGGTATTAGGCGATCGCCACCGCCGTAGCGGCTTTGAAACAAGCCATCGGCTCAATGAAAATACCTACTATCTGTCCAGTGGGATCATGGCGGGTCACTATTTGACCAGCACCATGGAGGCCACTCTAGAACGTCAGCCAGAGTAACGCGATGTTTCCAGTTGACTCTGGGGTGAGTTCGACTCAATGGAATAACTCTATTGGCAACGACTTGATAGATGTGTCTTGAACGACCATTTGTTCGGAAAACATGAAACTGTTAACGTGCTAGAACACTAGCCGCCTAATCTTGCTAAGTTTGTCGCCTCTTGTTTCAGGGAAAAATCCATCGATGGCAGAAGCAAGCAAGAAAGAAAATAGAAAGGCGAAAGATCGTAGATCATGCACGGCGGTTTTGGTTTGACAAATTCCCAACACGTCTTTAGCAAGACATCGCTGACTAGGTATCTTTAATTCAACTGCTTAAAGCTGCTAGAACAAAATCATGACAACAGACCCCAACTATGGTCGCTTAGTCGCCAATCGCTATCAACTGGTCAAGCTGATCGGCAAAGGCGCTATGGGTCGGGTTTATCAAGCCAAAGATATGCTTCTGGGCGGAGTCATCGTTGCAGTCAAATTTCTGTCCCAGACCTTGCTGACCAAAAAAATGCGCGATCGCTTTTATGGGGAAGCAACGATCTGTGCCATGCTGGGCGAACAAAGCAGTCACATTGTTCGAGTTAGGGACTATGGCGTAGATGAAAATGAGGTTTCCTTCTATGTCATGGAATACCTGGAAGGAGATAGCTTAAGCGAAATCATTCGACGGCAACCCCTCGCTTTATCTCGGTTTTTGAGTATGTCCCGCCAAATTTGTTCGGGACTGCAAACAGCTCATAGGGGCATCGTTCGGGATGGTACACTCAGCCCAGTCATTCATCGGGATATCAAGCCAAGCAACATTCTCGTTATTCAACCCGAAGACGACTCTCTCGAAGAAAAAGTCAAAATCCTCGACTTTGGAATTGCCAAGCTTCTCCAATCCGACGGCGATCAAACACACTCGTTTATGGGTACCCTCGCTTATTGTTCGCCAGAACAAATGGAGGGTAAAGAACTGGATAAACGCTCTGACATCTATAGTCTGGGTGTGATGATGTTTGAGATGCTGACTGGCGAGATGCCCATTCTGGGCGAAACACATTCCTTCGGCGGCTGGTACAAAGCTCACCACGAGTTCCCTCCTCGCTCCTTTGAATCGGTTAATCCAGACCTCAAATTACCAAAACACCTCAAGAAGCTGGTTCTTAGCTGTCTGGCAAAAGACCCCAACCATCGTCCTCAAAGCGTCGAGGAAATCCTGCGAGTCTTAAAATCTATACAGGAATGCCTTAAGCGGGGTGAACAGCTGGTTGGGGAATGGGGGGGTAAGGTGGACGAGCTGCCTCCACCTAATCCGCCAACCCAGGAGCGCAGTCGCTCAGCAGATGAAATTTGTCGGGCAACCTCCTGGCCGAAAGACAAACCCCAAGCGACAATTGTCTTTCCCCATATCCTTAAAGCCAACAATGAACCTTTAGCCACCCTTTGGGTGATGCTCAACAAAAAAGACATTCAAGACCGTTTGGTTAGTACGCGCTACAACCAATTCCTCTTTTTACCATCGCCCCATCCAATCGTACTGTGGATTACTGTCCTGCATAACCGCGAACACGGAGCTCGTTGGCTTCCTTGCTACCTAGACCTTAAAACCGATATCGGTCAGAAAATGGTGAGACTCTTAGGAGAAGCGGGAAGCTACCGTCTCTTATTCTTTGCTCTATCAGAACCCCATCAATGTGCTAAAGTGATGACCTCAAATATTGCCCCTGCTCAATGCAAATTGCTGAAAGATTGGGCGAATTCGAGTCAAACTTCAGTATCCTCTGGTCAATCTCAGTTAACTAAAAGGATTCTAAAACAGGAATTTGAGAAACTCAAGCCCAAAATTCTGCTGAAGCTAGAAGCCATTCATACCGATTCTCCAACTGATATTTCGGGCTAAGGGTTGAAAAGTCGAAGGTTGCAGGTTCAAACCCCCTTCAACCTTCAACCTGATCAGCTATTCCACATTTAACTTGCTCATATTAGGACAGGCTTTTCGGCCCATCCCACAATCCCACAAGAGTTTAAACAACAATGACAGTGCAAAATCGCTGTGGAAGAGCTTAATGTTTAACCTTGGTTAAAGCTGCTTCACTTGAGAAACTAGCTGCGCCACGACATCCTTGGCGCTACCAAAGAGCATCATCGTTTTGTCTTTGTAAAACAGCTCATTATCAACACCGGCAAAGCCCGTACTCATGCCGCGTTTAATCACAATCGCGTGCTTAGCCTTGTCCACCTCTAAAATCGGCATTCCGTAAATTGGACTCCCCGCATCGCTGCGAGCGGCTGGATTAACAACATCGTTGGCACCAATTACCAGAGCCACATCGGTTTCATCGAATTGGGGATTGATGTCATCCATATCGTAAAGTTGGGGATAAGGCACATTGGCCTCCGCCAAGAGCACATTCATGTGTCCCGGCATCCGACCTGCAACCGGATGAATGGCATATTTAACCTCAACACCCAGTTTATCCAACTGATCCGCCAACTCTCGCACGGCGTGCTGTGCCTGAGCTACCGCCATCCCATAGCCAGGAACAATCACTACATTTCGGGCATAGCCCAGCATCATTGCCGCTTCTTCCGCGTCAACGCTCTTGACCGTCTGGTCACTGCTGCCACTACCTCCCGCGACGCTAACGGAGCCGCTCGAACCAAAAGCACCGAACAGCACGCTAGCAATAGAACGGTTCATCGCTTTACACATAATCTGAGTCAGGATGATTCCCGACGCGCCGACCAATGCGCCAGCGATGATTAACATGTTATTCATCACGACAAAACCCGCCGCACTCGCGGCTAGGCCAGAGTAAGAGTTCAGCAGTGAAATCACCACTGGCATATCACCACCGCCAATTGGGATGACAAACAGCACGCCGAGTACAAGGGAGATGGCAACTAGTCCCAAGAAAATGGAGAGATTACCAGGTGTGGCGATGAGATAACCACCCGCCGCGAGAAAGCCAATCAAGATCAGGGCGTTGACGGGTTGTTGCAACGGAAACGTAATCGGAGCACCCGGAAGAAGCCCTTGCAATTTAGCAAACGCCACTAAACTCCCCGTCAGGGTAACCCCACCAATCAAGACGCCGAGAATAATCGTAATCGTGGCGTACAGGGTGACCGGTTCCCCACTACTCAACAAGCGCCAGAATTCCCCAATCGCTACCAAGGCAGAGGCCGCACCCCCCAGACCATTGAGCAAACCGACCATCTGAGGCATGTCGGTCATTTGCACTTTATAGGCCGCAATCACACCCAGCACTGAGCCAATGACCAGCGCCAAGAGAATCATCTGATAGTTTAGTACCTGCCGTTCTAGTAGCGTCGCCACGATAGCCAGCAACATGCCTACGGCAGCGATGACATTGCCCTGACGTGCTGTCGCCGGTGAACCCAGCTTTTTCAGGCCCAAAATAAATAGCGAGGCTGCAACTAAATAGCTCAGCTCGATCCCCGTTGGGAGAAAGTCGGTCATGCCTTCACCTCTTTCTTCTTAAACATTTGCAACATCCGATCCGTCACCAGAAAGCCACCTACCACGTTGACCATTGCCAGCACGATGGCAATTAAGCCCAAAATCACGGTGAGACTTGACTCTTTAGGGCCAGAGATGATTAAGGCCCCAATCACAGCAATGCCAGAAATGGCGTTGGCTCCGGACATGAGGGGGGTATGGAGCGTTGGCGGCACTTTGTTGATCACTTCAAAACCAACAAAAGACGCCAGCACAAATACAAACAAACTTGAAAGTAATGTAGCTGCTGTCATAAATTTACAGACGGTTTGCTGTTACTCAATGCAACAAATTAGAGAGGAACAAAAGGTGCTTCACACAGCTGTTCTAACCTGAACTAAGGCTTCCTTTACCCGTTGATTGAGAATCTCTCCGGCATGGGTAACACAAGTACTATTGATGATGTCGTCTTCAAAGTTCAGCTGTAACTCCCCATTTTTAACCAGGTATTGCAACAGGGTGGAGATATTCTTGGCGTACATCTGACTGGCGTGTACAGGCATAGAAGAAGGCAAGTTAATCGGGCCAATAATCGTAACCCCATTACGCACAACATCCTTACCGGGTTCCGTGCAAGCGCAGTTGCCGCCTTGTTCTGCTGCCAGGTCAACAATCACAGATCCAGGCTGCATCTGTTGCACCATTTCTTCAGTAACCAGTAATGGGGCTTTTTTCCCCGGAACCTGAGCTGTTGTAATTACAACATCGGCATTTTTAACATGTTCCGTAACAACTTCCTGAGTCCGCTGCTTTGATGCCTCAGAAATCTCCTTGGCGTAACCCCCTGCGGCTACGGTTTCTTCTTCGAGTGTCACTTCGACAAACTTAGCACCGAGACTCTGCACTTCTTCTTTAACGGCTGGGCGAATATCGAAGGCTTCCACTACAGCACCTAAGCGTCTAGCCGTAGCGATGGCTTGTAGACCTGCAACACCAGCGCCCATCACAAATACCTTGGCGGGTTTAATTGTACCTGCCGCCGTTGTCAACATGGGGAAAAACTTGGGTGCCGCCGCCGCCGCAATCAGTACCGCTTTGTATCCTGCTACACCCGCCTGAGAGGAGAGAGCATCCATACTTTGAGCACGACTGGTACGCGGAATCAGCTCCATACTAAATGTCGTGACTTTTCGATTCGCGAGTTGCTCAATCACCTCTGGCTGACCTAAGGGATTGAGGAAGCTAATCAACACACTCCCTTCCCGTAGTTGATGAACTTCATGCTCTTTCGGGAGGCCAACTTTTAGCAGAACATCGGCTTCACCCCACAATGCACTGACATCAGAGATGATTTTGGCACCAGCGGCTTCATAGGCATCATTACTGAAGAATGAACCCTCTCCGGCACCACTTTCTACCCAAATTTCTAAGCCCTGTTTCACTAATCGGGCAACCGTATCCGGATTTAAGGCGACGCGACGCTCACCGACTTCAATTTCTTTCGCGATCGCTATTTTCATGAACGCTCCTTGTGACTTAAGCTAGTGAGGATGAGTAAACTTACTTAAACAGAACTAGCCGTTTGAATTGGCAAGGCAGATATCTCTCTGGCGGCACCAGAGAGCAACTAATACTTTGCACTTAGCAAGCCGATTTGGCAAGGGATGCAAGTAATGTTCTCACTTGCATCCTAGTGTTGCCTACCCGATCCTGAATGCGATCTTTAACTTGTCTTAAATATTCACTGGCTCAATCAAATTGCTCCCAGGCATTGACAAGCGACTCAAAAAACTTTAACAAAATTTTAATCACGGTCTCATTCTGGTTAAAATTTACTGTACTGTTCTCCCATATGCCTCACGGTTTTTCCCGACCCGACCCTTCCTGGAAAGAGCGACTTACCGATCAAGGGTCAAGGCCAGTCTCCGAGGCACTTTCTAAGAGTCTTTAACGTCACCACCTGTGATTATCCGCAGTAACTCAACTTTGATACTCTCAAAAAGAGTCAAAAATAGTAAAGTTTAGTGACAAACCTCATTACCCTACGGGAAGAGTAGTCAGCCTATGTTCTCCAAAAAATCGTCGCTCCGACGCATGATTTCTGCCGTAGCCGTTACGGGTTGTATCATCACGGGGTTTTCCATCAAAAGCTGGGCACAGAGCAACCCAGGTTTTACACTGTGGAGCGGTGTTGCTCGTGAAAATCAGCTGAACTATTACTTAGATTATGGCGGTCAGCCGAACGGCTGGGATCGTTACCGCTTTAAAATCCCTGCCAAGAAATTGGAGTTAGGGGTTGCCCAGATTGCCATTTCTTATCCCGATTATTTCGACGGCAAGTTTGACCCCAAAAGAGTTGAGGTGCGTGTCAAAAACAAAAAGATGCCTATCTCAGAAGTGAACTGGGATAAAGAAAATCACGTCATTCAGATTCAGTTAGAGGACGCAATCCAGGCGGGGAATAGTATCGAGATCGTCTTCTCAAACGTTAAAAATCCACCCTTTGGTGGGATGTACTATTTCAACGCTCAGGTGCTGACGCCTGGTGATGTTCCATTACCCCGTTACGTCGGTACTTGGATTTTGAGTATTGGTGGAGGTTAAAAACCCCTCTGTAACAGGATTGTGGAGGAGAAACTCCGTGAGCTGAAGAGAACTTTTAACGGCGCAACTTTCTATGCCTCACCAGGGATGACCAATCCCCTTGACGGTCAAAGTGCTACTGTAATAGATTGTGGCTCTTGAACAAAGCGTCAGATTGATTTTTTGGGAAGTAACAGCATATGACTCAACGTACTCTAGGCGGCACCAGCCGCAAACGGAAAAGAAAGTCGGGTTTTCGCGCACGGATGCGTACCCAAGACGGTCAGAACGTAATTAAAGCTCGTAGAAGCAAAGGACGTCATCGTCTCTCGGTATAGTTTGAGTGACTATTGCATCGAGTAGTGGTTGCCTTCCTTCTTTAGCTGTCGGTTGTGTCCTCGTACTGGAGTAGAAGCGTGGCATTGCCTCAAGTGCATCGACTCAGGCACTGGCGAGATTTTCAGCTCGTTTATCAAAAAGGAATACGTCGAACTGGGCGTTATTTAACTTTGCGAGGTTTGCCCCGACGCACCAGTACCGTGGACGCCCCGATGTCTGAGAGGTTATCGTCGCCAAATCAAGACCAGTCTCCAACTCGCATTGGCATCTCTGTCAGTCAAAAAGTTAGTAAAAAAGCGGTTGTTCGCAATCGAATTAAGCGGCTCCTTAGGGCAGCTTTACGCCAGTTGTTACCCCAACTCTCTCCAGGATGGCAACTGATAGTAGGGGTACGGCCAGGAGCCGAGCGGTGCGATTATGCACAATTTTTGCGAGAATTAGAGCAGTTGTTGGCAGAAGCAGAGGTATTAAATGGGCATTAAAGAGGAAGTCTTCTACGAAGGTGGCCCCCATGTTGGCGATTTGATTATTAATATTTTGTTAGGGTTCACGGTGATTTGCTTGCCCTTGACGGTGGGAGCTATTGTTCGTTCCCTATGGCTGCGCTATCGAATTACGGATCGCCGTATTTCGATCACTGGGGGTTGGCAGGGGCGCGATCGCACAGACATTATCTTTTCAGAGGTGGTCAAAGTCGTTAAAGTTCCCCGTGGTTTTGGAGGGTGGGGAGACATTGTGGTCACCCTCAAAGATGGCAGTCGTCTGGAAATACGCGCCATTCCCCGGTTCCGCGAAATCTATGACCACATTGCTGAAAAAGCCGCCCAAAAAACAGGTAGACCGCTCGATTCTGTCAAGGCTTAGAGCCAAGGGTGTCGTAAGAGGCTCAACCTCTGTGACCGACAAAGAACAAGAATCAACGCTTCACATCCCCAACCTTCTGCCTTCAGGCCAAGCAGAATTGGGGTGTTTATCAATGCTTACCGGATAACCGTCTCGCATTGGCACGAATATTAGATAGATTAGATTCAGAAAACTTTACAGCGCCTAGGTAGACTTTACACGAATGGATTTTGGTGTCGGGTTTCTTTCCAACAACGTCATGCTGCCAATCCTGGATTTCTTTTACGGGATTGTGCCAAGCTATGGTCTCGCCATCGTGGCGCTGACCCTGGTGATTCGCTTTGCCCTCTTTCCCTTGAACGCTGGTTCCATTCGCAATATGAGGCGTATGCGAATCACCCAACCGCTAATGAAAAAGCGGCAAGAAGAGATTCAAAAACTCTACAAAGATGACCCAGCTAAACAGCAGGAAGAGATGGGCAAACTCTTCAAAGAGTTTGGCAATCCCCTAGCGGGCTGTTTACCCGTCGTGCTGCAAATGCCGGTATTGTTTGCCTTATTTGCGACCTTGCGGGGGTCACCGTTTTCTGACGTTAATTACGCCGTCAATCTCCAAATCTTTCCCAGAGAGCAGATGGAGTTGATTCAGCCCCAAGCGTTTGCCACCAAACCCCAAAACATTTACATCGCTGATGGCGTTCATGCCCCAGTGGCGGCTATTCTTCCGGGGGGAAGCCGTTTAGTCGTTGGAGAAAAAACCCAAGTAGAGTTTCAAACCGTTGAAGGCAAGCCTCTGAGCAAATTGCTGGTCGATTATCCGGAGACGAAAATTGCTCCCAAATGGCAAGTGACCAAAGGGGCAGAACACATCCGGATTCAGGAAGACGGAACTCTAGAAGCAGTAGAACCCGGAGAAGTAACGCTTCAGGGCAGCCTGCCCGGACTAGCCGCTGATAAAGGATTTCTCTTCATTGAGGCTCTAGGGCGTGTGGGCGCTTTTGAACCCGATGGAAGGATCCACTGGGATGTCATTAGCATGATTCTCGTGTTTGGCATTAGTTTGTATGTAAACCAGCTACTTTCGGGTCAAAACGCTTCGAGTGATGATGCCTCAAAGCAGCAAGCAACGGTGAATAAGCTCACTCCAATTCTGTTCTCTGGGATGTTCTTATTCTTCCCCTTGCCTGCTGGCGTGCTGATGTACATGGTGATTGCCAATATTTTTCAGACAGCCCAGACCTTTATTTTGATGCGCGAACCCTTGCCCGAAAACATTCAAAAAATGATGGAGACGCAAGAGAAAGAAACCAAAGCTGGGGAGAAGCGGGAATCACTGCCTTTTGAACGGCGTTCTAAGAAAAAGGCTTCGAGTTAGTTATGGACAAGCAGCTCATGCAGCGGGGTCAGCAGTGGCTTGAGGAACTCCTGCGTTTATCCAAGTTGGCGGCACAGGTGACGCCAACCCTAACCGATGACTCAGGTGACGATAAGCCAAACTATTGGTTAACCATCGATCAAACCCGACTGACTCCCAAACAAATTGAAATTTTGATTGGCCCAGACGGAATAGTCCTGGATGCGATTCAGTACCTGGCTAATTCAATTCTGAATTTGGGGCAGGAGGAAGAGGGACAAGCCGCCTATACCATAGAAATCGATGGTTATCGCCTCCAGCGTCAAGAGGAACTCCGGGCGATGGCGGCTCATGCCGCCCAGACAGTGCGCGAGACGGGACAAGAATATGAAATGAAATCCTTGTCCTCCGCAGAACGGCGTCAAGTTCATACCTTTTTGAAGGAATGCGAAGACTTGGAGACTCAAAGCCGGGGACAGGAGCCTGACCGACGCCTGGTTGTGCGTCTACGCTAAAGAGTAGAGTTGTTGGGGAACGATGAGCGTTTCCAGACAGATCTTCGTTTCAGGGTTTATTTTTTAGCTGCCTAGGGGTTAATTAAAAAAAGGATAAGCATCATGGAAGCCATTCATATTCCTTGGCTGCTTAAGCTACCAGAGCAGACAGAGGTCATTCCGGTTAACGATTGCATTGCTGGTTTAGAGACGCTCACCCCAGTGCGCGGTCGAATGCAAGTGACGCATAAAGGGAATTATCTAGAAGTTTCTGCCCAAGCGGAAACCATTATTACCCTAACGTGCGATCGCTGCTTGCAGCAGTACAATCACCGTTTAAAAGTTGATGCCTCGGAAATGGTTTGGTTAGATGAATCAGCCGACCAACCGGATGAAGGACCATTAGAACGGGAGACGGCGTTGGAAGACTTGGTTGAAATGCTGCCACCCCAAGGCTATTTTCAGCCAGACGTTTGGCTATACGAGCAACTGTGTTTGGCAACTCCCCCTCGGCAGCTTTGTGACTCGAATTGCCCAGGTATTCAGATTAATCAACAGGGGAGTTCCGCGCCCACGGATCAGCGTTGGCAAGCTCTGGAAAACCTGAAAAAACAGCTTCCTGGATAGTCTGCCGATTTGGAGCAAGAATTAAAAATACGCAATTTAAAAAAAGTTGTCTCAATTTTTAATTCTTGGTGTTGCCCATAACCTTGGTGTGTCATGAGTTTTAATGATGAATTTGAGCTGCTTCTCCGGGCTCGCTACCCCTTAATTTATATTCCCACGCCGGAAGAAGAGCGAGTGGAAGCCTCGATCGCACAAGCGGGGAAACGTTTAGGCGATCGCGCTGTCTATATCTGGGATTTCGTGGACGGCTACCAGGGCAACCCGAATGATGTCGGTTTCGGACGCCGCAATCCGTTACAAGCGCTAGAATTTGTGGAGAAAGTAGCCCAAAGCGCCGCCGCTATCTTTATATTAAGAGATTTTCACCGTTTTTTAGACGATATCTCCGTTTCTCGGAAACTGAGAAATTTATCACGACGCCTAAAATCCCAACCCAAGAATATTGTCATCCTGTCGCCACAAGTCGCCGTTCCGGCGGAGTTAGCAGAAGTGCTGACGGTGGTGGAATTTCCTTTACCCAACGCCTCGGAAATCAAAGCCGAAATTCAACGCTTGCTGGGCGCGACAGCACAATCCTTGAGCGATAAAGTTCTAGATGAGCTAGTACGTTCTGCACAGGGGCTATCTCTGGAACGGATTCGTCGGGTTCTTGCTCGTGCGATCGCCTCTCATGGCGAAATTCAACCCGAAGACGTGGAATTAATTTTAGAAGAAAAACGCCAATCGATTCGGCAGACGCAAATTTTAGAGTTTTACCCAACAACCGAGAAAATTTCTGATATTGGTGGTTTGGATAACCTGAAAGACTGGCTGCTGAGGCGGGGCGGTGCTTTTACCGAACAAGCCAGACAATATGGTTTACCCCATCCTCGCGGCTTGCTGTTAGTGGGAATTCAGGGCACTGGAAAATCATTAACCGCAAAGGCGATCGCCCATCACTGGCACCTACCCTTGCTACGCTTAGATGTGGGGCGTCTGTTTGGGGGCTTAGTGGGAGAATCGGAATCCCGCACCCGACAAATGATTCAGTTAGCAGAAGCGCTTGCTCCCTGCATCCTGTGGATTGATGAAATTGACAAAGCCTTTTCTGGTATTGATTCTAAAGGAGACGCCGGAACAACCAGCCGCGTTTTTGGCACCTTTATCAACTGGCTAGCCGAAAAAAAATCCCCCGTTTTTGTCGTCGCCACCGCCAACAATATCCAAGCGTTACCCCCAGAAATGCTGCGTAAAGGGCGGTTTGATGAAATCTTTTTTGTGGGTTTACCCAGCCAAGAAGAACGCAGAGCAATTTTTGAGTTACATTTATCTCGACTGCGGCCTCATAACTTAAAGAATTACGATTTAGACCGATTAGCCTACGAAACACCTGATTTTTCGGGAGCGGAAATCGAGCAAACCCTAATCGAAGCCATGCACATTGGCTTCAGCCAAAACCGAGACTTCACCACCGATGATATCTTGGAATCCGCCAGCCAGATCATCCCCTTGGCTCGAACCGCACAAGAGCAAATCCAATTTTTACAAAACTGGGCAGCTGCCGGAAAAGCCCGAATGGCATCTAGAGATAGCCGTTTGAGCAATCGCATTCAGCGTCAATTTCAGTAACCCGATTGTTTATGGATAGTGGGTGATTAAAGATCGATTACCCATTACCCCTTCATTACCCATTACCAATTACCCACAACTCCCTATGAGTTTGTCAGGCATCTTTAAGTTTATCCTCGGTTTTTTTGTCGGCATCATATTCTTGGTCTTTTGTGGTCTGGGTGCGGCTTATTACTTCTGGACAAGGCTCTCTATTAGTCCTGCCAAACCTATCTTTGCGGAAGAACAACAGAAGAAGTTCCCGATGGCTAAGAAAGCCAGTTTAATTCAGACTTCTAAATCCAAACTGAGCAGTCAACCCACTCCCACGCCTAGTAAGTCGCCCATCCAAAAACTGCCACCAGGAGCTTATAAAGCGCGTGTGACTTGGCCAGAAGGCTTGAGTCTGCGCGACGCGCCTAATTTCGAGTCAAACCGTATTGGCGGTGTTGCTGCCAATCAGGAATTGTTCGTTCTCAAACAAAGCGACGATGGCAGATGGCAACAGGTGCGCGTGGTTGAGGGTAATCAAGAAGGTTGGATTAAGGCAGGCAATACAGCAAAAAGTGAATAATGGATCTGAAATATCACCTGTGAAGGATGAAGGATGAAAAAGTTCTCTAGTTTCTCCTTCAAGCTTTAGTTGTCAACACAAAGGAGATTTCTTTGTGAAAAAAAAGCTTGCCCTACCCTCTCTCAGAATACATTCTTCCTTTCCAAGCACCGCCTCGACCTTGCCAGTGCCGTATAGCAGAGTCTAGAGTCATCAGAGTATACAGAAAAGCGATCGCAGGTAAGGAAAATGCCAACCCAGGTGAACACCCATAAAATCGGACGATAGGGAAGTAAGCCACACTCATCAACAGCCATGCCGATAAACCCGCGATCGCAACTATCCCGTTTCCCGTCAATCCTCCCCAGATGGCTCCCGCAGGCGGCACCAAGTAAACCAGAGTCATAGCACATAGCGTTCCCAACAGCAATAAGGGCGAATAGTTTAACTGTGTATAGGCGGTGCGAGCCACCATTTCCCAAATCGTCTCTAAAGAGGGATAAGGGCGTAAACTCCGGGTTAAAGTCGTAAGTCCTAGCCAAATGCGACTTCTGCCTTTCCCTTCCTCTGAACGACTCGACTTTACGGCTTGAGCCAAGGCACAATCATCAATGAGTGCTTGGCGAACCACCTGCAATCCACCAATGCGACTTAACGCTTCACGACGAATCAAAATACATCCCCCAGCAGCGGCGGCGGTAGGATTAAAGGGGTCATTCACCCAACGAAAGGGATAGAGTTTTTGAAAGAAGAACACAAACGCTGGGATTAAAAATTGCTCCCAAACATCCTGGCATCGCAGTAGCACCATCAAGGAAACGAGATCTAAATCTGCCTGTTGTGCTTTGGCGATGAGGCGGCGGAGATTGCCACTGTCATGTTCAATATCGGCATCCGTCAACAGCAAATAGTCAGGCAGTGGGGTTAGGTTCTGAGCATGGCGAATGCCTTGTTCCATCGCCCAAAGCTTTCCCGTCCAACCCGCAGGCAGGGGTACACCTGGAATCATTTTCAACTGCCAGCTTTTGTTCAGTTCTTGGGCAACCTGTTGAGCAACACTCGCTGTACCATCAGTACTGTGATCATCCACCAAAATCACCGAATAGGAGCCAGGATAGTCTTGGTTGAGGAGCGATCGCAAGGTTACGGGTAGCAATTCAGCCTCATTCCGAGCCGGGACGACAGCACAGATTGATGGATATAATTCTGAAGGGGTGGGCTGTGGCGGTGTTTCTACTGCTTCTAAACGCTGATCGGTTCGCCAAAATTGACCCCGAAAGCCCAGCAATCCGAGCCAAATCAGCAAAGATAGAACGGTCAATCCTAACCCCATCTCACCCAGCAGCATGTTGAGTCTTGTGTACATCAAAAAGCACAATACACTATCTTTACCCTTATCTTTCAGAGTTCAGGAGCCAGGAGCAAGTTGAAGTTCAACCTCTCAATTGGCAGGTTCATGCTGCCAGCTTTCGTTGCCGGAACTCTCTTAAGTGTCTTGTGCATTACGACGGCGACATCAAAAGCGGAGCCATCCGCAAATCCGACGCGCATCATGCCGTTGGGCGATTCGATCACGCAGGGGAATACTCAGCATAATAGCTATCGTCGTCCCCTCTGGCTTGAATTACGTAAGGCGGGTTACAACGTTGATTTTGTTGGGTCAACACGAGAGAATTTTAAAGGGCCTTCTCCCTTATCAGACTTTGACCCCGATCACGAGGGACATTGGGGTTGGCGCGTAGATGAGGTATTGGAAAGAATTGACGGCTGGATGCGAATCAGCGAACCCGACATCGTGCTGATTCATCTGGGAAATAACGATCTGACTCGTGGACAAAGCCTGGAGAGTACCATCGAGGAACTTCGGCAACTGATTCAGCGGATACGTGCTGTCAACCCACGGGTAAAGCTGCTGATTGCACAGATTATCCCCTGTGGAAATCCACCGCGAATTCAACAACTCAATAAGCTGATTGGGAATTTAGCCCGGAGGACGAACACTCAGGAGTCACCCATCGTTGTTGTCGATCAGTTTAGTGGCTTCAACCCCAAAGCAGGCGCTGATACCTATGATGGCTGTCATCCCAGTGAAGTGGGTGAACGGAAAATGGCCTCCCGTTGGTTTGCTGCCCTGAAAAAGGTACTTCCGAACCCATAGATACTCCTTGGAAATCTGAGAGGTTTTCCGTTATGATTCTGCCTTGTGTGGGGAGTGTTACAGATAGACGGGAAACCAATGCAAACGCAAGACAAGGCTACAGCATCAAGATTGGCTCTAGCGATCGCTGCAACACAAAACTATTTACTCTCGATTCAAAATCCAGCCGGCTACTGGTGGGCTGAGTTAGAATCTAATGTCACCATCACCGCAGAAGCCGTTCTGCTCCACAAGATTTGGGGAACTGACTTAGAACGTCCCCTACACAAAGTAGAACATTACCTGCGATCGCAACAACGAGAGCATGGGGGTTGGGAACTCTTTTACGGAGATGGTGGAGAGTTAAGTACTTCCGTTGAAGCCTATATGGCGCTCAAGTTGCTGGGGGTATCGGAAACCGACCCAGCCATGCTTCGAGCCAAAACCTTTATTTTAAAACGGGGCGGAATTAGTCGCAGTCGCATTTTCACTAAAATCCATCTAGCCCTGATTGGCTGCTATAGCTGGCAAGGCGTTCCTTCTTTGCCACCTTGGGTGATGCTGTTGCCAGAACAGTTTCCCTTCAACATCTACGAAATGTCAAGCTGGGCACGCTCAAGCACAGTTCCTCTCCTCATTGTCCTTGATCGCAAACCGGTGTTTCAGGTCAATCCCAGAATTACTCTCGATGAACTCTATACCGAAGGCAGGGAAAATGCCCGGTTTGATTTACCCCGAAATTCTGATTGGACAGACGTATTTCTAGTTCTGGATCATGGCTTTAAATTCGCCGAAAGCTTAAATCTTGTCCCTTTTCGCCAAGAAGGCATCAAGGCGGCTGAAAAATGGATTCTAGAGCGGCAAGAAGCCACGGGAGACTGGGGAGGGATTATTCCTGCCATGCTGAACTCGCTTCTGGCGTTGCGCTGCTTAGATTATGATTCAGCCGATCCCATTGTCCACCGGGGACTTAAAGCCGTAGATAACTTTGCCATTGAAACCGAACAGAGTTATTGTATTCAGCCTTGCATTTCGCCCGTTTGGGATACCGCTTGGGCGATTCGCGCCTTAATTGATTCGGGTTTCTCGCCGGAGCATCCCGCCGTCGTTCGGGCGGGAGAATGGTTATTGAGCAAGCAGATTTTAGATTACGGCGATTGGGCGGTTAAGAATAAACAAGGAAAACCCGGTGCTTGGGCGTTTGAGTTTGAGAATCGCTTTTATCCGGATGTGGATGATTCGGCGGTGGTGGTGATGGCTCTCCATCAGGCGCAACTCCCGAATGAACGGTTGAAACAAGCTGCGATCGCTCGTACTGTGAATTGGATTGCCTCGATGCAATGCCAAGCTGGGGGTTGGGCGGCATTTGATCTGGACAATAATCAAGATTGGCTCAATCAGTTGCCCTATGGTGACTTGAAAGCGATGATTGACCCGAACACAGCAGATGTAACGGCACGGGTGTTAGAAATGCTGGGGTGCTGTAACTTGTCCATCGATGCCAATCAAACGGCAAGAGCGATTGATTATCTGATTCGTGAACAAGAAGCGGATGGTTCCTGGTTTGGTCGTTGGGGAGTTAATTATATCTACGGAACCAGTGGTGCTCTTTCTGCCCTAGCCTTAATCGCGCCTCAAACTCACTGCCGACGTATTGAACGAGGTGCGGCTTGGCTGGTTGGATGCCAAAATTCAGATGGAGGTTGGGGCGAAACCTGCCGCAGTTACGATAACCCAGCTCTCAAAGGACAAGGAACGAGTACAGCTTCCCAAACCGCTTGGGCTTTAATTGGGTTAATGGCGGCGGGTGAGGCGACTGGAAAATTTGCCAGTGAGGCAATCGAACGGGGTGTAAATTACCTTTTAAACACCCAGCGCTCGGATGGCACATGGAACGAATCGGAATTTACAGGGACTGGCTTTCCCAGTCATTTTTATCTGAAATATCATCTCTATCAACAATATTTTCCGCTCATGGCCTTTGGTCGTCATCAAACTTTGTTGACTCAGCGGGGAGAAATTTCTGGCTAACTCATCCCCAATGTTGTAACGGTCGCAAGACAATACCAAAAATGCTGTCTTGACACTCTCTGCAACACTCTAGACCTCTCCGATAATTAACCTGAAATCCTTGTAGCACCATCACTGAAACTTAATTTTCGGAGAGGTTTTCTAAGGATTTACACTGAGTCTTCACGACCCTCTGTATCTCAGTTAAGGGAAGAAGTTTAGAAAAAGGTTTTACTAATAGATTTGGGAGGCTCTCAAGGTAAATATAAAAAATAAAACTGCGCCAAGGATAGGTAATCCCCAACTTTTTTTCTTCTTCTCAAGTTAGTTTTTAGGATTCATGGCGAATCTATATTAGGGTTGTGTTTTGCCATTGTTACCTTTTTGGGTAGCTTCAATGAATTCCTATCGTTGAGCATTAACTCGCCCACTTTTACTTAAATTTGTCGGCCTGTGCTTTTCAAAAGTTAACCGCTTCTACCTCACATAAATTAACTGGAACCTGCTTGTGTCACAGAGCGAATTATTGTATATATCAACAACATGATTTTCATTTTAGAGGATAAAGTCAAACGCTCGATTGGATGACGCTGTCCTTAAAGAATCCTCGAAACTTAAAGTGTAATTTTCAACTGTAATCTTGAATACAGGGAGTAATAAATTAAGTAGGCATTCGTTAATTTAGAATGAAAAATTAATTGTAATTTATCCTTTTTCGGATTTTTCTAAAGATAAAAATAAAACCAAAAAAATTAATAAAAAGTCGTCCACATTTCAAGTATGATGAATGTTTCTTAATCTATTTCTTCCCACAAGGGAAGCCCGCCAATATATAGAGAAGTCGCTGATTTTCCGATAACGAAAGTGACAAAAGAAGATATGTTGGATTGTAGCTTGGTGTAACAATCAATCATAGGAGTGCAACAGATGGCTCTACGTGAAGATGCCTTAGAAGTTTTAGAAGAAACTAGCCGGACTTTTTACATCCCAATTAGTTATTTACCCTTGAGGCTGCAAGAAGCCGTCACATCCGCTTACTTATGTATGCGTGCCATTGATGAAATCGAAGATCATCCAAGCGTCGATAATCCCTCTAAGGCAAAACTGTTGCGAATGATTAGCCTGAAGTTGCAAGCCGCTGTTAATGGCTTTGCGCTCCATGACTTCTCTGAGGGATTCAGTCTACACCAAGAAATATTACCAGAGGTAAGCATTCGGATTGGCGAATGGTCAAGTTTGGCACCTGAAGATATTGCGCCTCGGATTTGGGATGCTACGGCAGCCATGGCGGATCGAATGGCTTACTGGGCAGATAACAACTGGAGTATTCAAACCGAATCGGACTTAGATCGATATACTTTTAGCGTTGCAGGTGCGGTGGGATTGTTACTCTCCGACTTATGGACTTGGTATGATGGGACCCAGACAAACCGGATGCAGGCGGTTGGGTTTGGTCGAGGGTTACAAGCGGTCAACATTCTCCGTAACCACACCGACGATCTGGCGCGTGGAGTAGACTTTTATCCCGAAGGTTGGAGTAAAGATGCGATGCAAGCTTATGCACGTCGCAATTTAGCCCTTGCCGATGCCTACACCAACGCGCTTCCGGAGGGTCCGGCTTTGACGTTTTGCCAAATTCCCCTGCTGTTGGCTCATGGCACCTTGGATGCATTGAGTAACGGTAAAGAGAAGCTTAGCCGTAGTGATGTGCTGGCTCTAATTGAACAGGTAGCGAAGCGTGAGACAGCGATTGGATAAACCGGCTAAAGCCACTCATGGGGCTGACGTTTGAACGTTAGCCCCATGCTAGGGCTCTTGGACATGGGTTGAGTAATTTATGGGTGCGATCGCTTGTCAAACTCGACCATGCCATAGTCCAGTTTGATCATGCGGTCTGCTAAGTAAAAATAGTGGTCATCATGGCTGATGACGAGTAAGGTTTTGCCCCTATCTCTGAGTTGAGGGAGAAACTGTGTGTAGAAGATTTCCTTAAATAGGGGGTCTTGATCTGCCGCCCACTCGTCAAATAGATAAATCGGTCGATCTTCTAAATAGGCGCTCAATAACGCCAATCGTTTCTGCTGTCCTTGAGAAAGGGCAGTGGTCGAGAGTCTTCCCTGTTCAACTTTAACTTTGTGGTCGAGTTGGAGTTGCTTGAGGTATTCTTTAGCTTGCTGATCTAAATCCGCGTTATCAAACCCCAACAGTCGCTCAAACAAATAAAAATCGGAGAAAACTACAGAGAAATGTTGGCGATACCATTCCCGATTTTGCTGATTAATAAGTTTTCCATCTAACTGAATTTCTCCTGTTTCTGGAATGTAGAGTCCGGTAATCAGCTTTGCCAGGGTTGATTTACCACTGCCATTGCCGCCGATGATGAACAGTAATTGTCCGGGTCGAAGCGTCAGGTTAATCGGGCCAACGGTAAAGTTGATGTCTTCTTGCTCTCGTTGATACGTATGAGTCACACCTTTGAATTCCAAGCTTTGCCAAGATGACTTGAGCTGAGGTGGAATCATCGCCGCTTCATTGCAACTCGTGAGCGAAAAACCTAATGTTTCAATCTTCTGCAAAGCCACATTAGCTTTACTAATGAGGGGAAGTTTGTTGACAATATTATCCATGGGGCCGATTAAATACGTGAAGGTCAAGACGTAGCCGGCGAGAGTTTGCAAATCGATAACGATGAGATTTGGCAGCACGAATAGGACTAAACCGATCGCGAAAAAAAAGATGAGTTTACCCCAGCTATCGGTAGTGGCAAATAAAGTCAAACCCTCGGTATTATGACGGCGGAAGTTAGTTGCTGTAGCTTGCAAATCTTGGGTGAGGAAATCTTGGCGGCGTTGATAGTTAAGTTTGAGTTCTTTCACTCCTTCGGTAATGGTGCGGAAGTGGTTAAACAGTTGGTCTTGTTCTTCGCGGGCGAGGGCAATTAGTTGCCTTGCGCGTTTGAGCAGCACCCGACAACTGCCTAATGCAATCACCGACAACACCACAACAATCAGAAAGACTTTCCAGGATAGCCAAGTGATGTAGACTAAGCCTCCCGCAACAATGGCAATGTTAATACATAAGAAAGGAATGATATAAACAGCATTAGAAATAGCTTGGACATCTTCCGTGAGGGTTGCCAACAGGCGGGGGAAACCCAGCTTTTCGAGATGGCTTAACTCCGTGGCGAGAATTTGGCGACTCAAGCGCATTTGGAGTTGGAAGATGGCATTTTGGGAGAGGTGAATCAGCACTACCCTCGCTAAGATACTCGTTAGGAGCGCAACCAGCGCCAATCCAGCAAAACCCCACGCGATCGATGTTGGGGCGGAAGCGATACCGCTACCCATAGCATGACCGATCAGTGCAATCAAACCCGCGCTACTACCCCCACTCAAAAAACCAGTGACAATGGCGATCGCCACCATTCTCCAGGAAGAGCGCAGGAGAAAGTAAATTAAATTCATGAAACTATTAAGTTTGTAATAAAAAACAATTATCAATGCTGAATGCCCAATGAACAATGAGCAATGACGCTGATAGATAATGGATTACGGATCAGGGACAGGAATAAGCGATGGGACAGGTACAGATACCAGCAGAGAAGCACTTACCCAGTTTTTCAATCGTGTTAGAAACAGAAAACTTGGCAAATGCCGACCTTAAGGGTTTGTCTCAGTCTTTGGCGTCCCTCGCGCATCAAGACATTTCGCCAACCCATGCTAATGAGGTGTGGCTGATTGATAGCGGCAATGCTCCCGCCAACCTGCTAGAGCAGCTTTGTGAACAATACCCCTGGATTAAAGTACATCAAGTTCCTCTGGGCACTGGCTATTACAAAGCCAAGATGTTGGGTGCTCAACTGTCTACAGGGGAAATTGTGGTTTATTTTGATTCTGATTGTAGTTATGAGAGGAACTGGTTAAGAAACATCCTGATGCCCTTCACTCAAGGAGATGAGGTTCAACTTGTCGCTGGGGAAACGATGACACGGGGATTAGGGGTGTATGGAACCGCAATGGTACTCGCGTACATCTTTCCCCCCTATTCCGGAGAGCAAAGCCTGACTCCAACCTGTCAATACTTCCTGAATAATGTGGCGTTTCGGCGCGAGTTTCTGCTGAAGCATCCCATTCCGATCTCGCTTCCTCTGTATCGTGGCAATTGTGCCATTCATGCTCACGAGCTTTGTCAGCAAGGGTACACTCTTTGGAGACAGCCGCAAGCGAGGGCAATGCACGCTCCACCATCGAGTTTATCCCATTGGTTCTGGCGGTTTTTGCTGATTGGTCATGATTATTATTGGCAAAATATTCTACTTGCTCAAGCCAATCTGACTCAAGGGAAATACCAGGATTCGATGGCTGGGATGAAGGATAAGTTAGGAGTTTTTTGCGATCGCGTCGGGAAGATGCTAGCAAATGAACCCCGTCACCTAATTTATCTGCCTTTGGCTGTGCCAGTTGCGTTGAGTACTGTCGCTTTAGTGGCTGTGGGTTATTTTATTACTTTTTTGAAACCTAGTTATTTACTGAAGACTTACAACCAGGTTCTGGGTGAAGTTTAACCCCTCCTCTCAGGACTGGCACAAAAGAGAGGACGGAGGGTTTGCTCTTGCTTATCGCACTTTGTCTCAAGCAATCTCATCAATCCAGCTTTGAATTGCACTGAGGAGATTATCTTGATTAGGTAGAAAGCCTTTCAGGGGTTGTTCTAAAGGTTGGCTGGTAATCAAACCGATGTAAAGCCCTATGTCTGGATCTGCAAGACTGTAGCAGAAGTTGAGCAGATGTTCGTTGGGTTCACAGCCATGCAGAATTAAAGCTAGGTTTTGCTTCTGTAACTTGTTTTGGATGCGGGGAATGTACTGCTGAAGTTGAGCAGCATCGTTAACTGTGGGAATATCGAAGTAGTCAGCTTTGCGGTAAATCTTGGTGCAGAATTTTTGTGCGATCGCGCTTTTGTTTGTTTCAAGTTTCAGAGTTTGAGTGTCGATGGCAATGGGATAGGTTTTGTCAGTGGGTTGAATTTGAGAGGGGATATTGGTAAGTTGGCTTTTTAAGGTTTGAGCAGGGGAAGGCTCACCGTGCCAAGCCCTATGAAAATCTGGATAGTTCATATTTTGGGCGCAATGCCAGATGATATCATAGAAATAGTCAAAATACTCACTTCTACTTAAATTACTATCTACATATCTTTTTAAAGATTTAACTATTAAATATAGATGATCGCCGTTGGATATTTTTTTAAAAACTTCAGCAATAACTTCATTGCCCTTATTTTCATTCATAACCTTAATTAAATAATTAATCGTACCTTGAGGCTTATTTTTTAAACTGTCGAGCAAATATTCAATTGACATTCTTTTTTTATAGGATTCTTGATTTATTAAACTTACCAGCTCCTCAATACGATTTTCTTCCTCTTCAGAAATAAAAGGTAAATTGAAATCATTCTGTGAATTATTATCATGTATGCCGAGTTTTTCCAATAGGTATATTGCTTCTCGATTCAGATAGTCATCTTGGCTATTATCTCTATAATAACTTAAATGTTTAATTGCTCGATTCCTATCTATTTCTAAAACTGCCAATCTGGCAGATTCGGCAATCGGATCAAAAGGATTAAAACATGATTCCCCTTCATCATTAAACCCACAAGAGAAAAGAAGTTTTACAATTAAATCACCAGATTTACAATCTTCAAATTCTGCTATACCCGCTGATGCCAAGAACAACGCTCGATAGTAATAAAGCTGAAAATCACCGCATCCATCTTTAAAAGTACCTAATGTACAGAGCAGCAGTTCTTTGTCTGATCTAAAAATTTCATCTTTCTTTCGCCCCATCCATAGCAAAAATACCTCCTTCCACTGCGGCTCAAAAATTCGGTAAGTGCCTTGCTTTGGGTTATCCGGAACGTGGTTTAGGAAATACTCCCAATTTGGTATGGCACAAGCTGCGAAATATTCCTGAAAGGTGGGATGAAAGAAGGAGTAGATAGGTTGACCTGTGTCTGCATCATTGTAGATATGAACCAGCCAATGTAGTTTTTTAGTTGCTAACTTAAACAGATCTTCCCCCATGACATCAAGAGCAAAACTCTCTCGTATGCCAAACCGGGACTTTTCCTTATCAATTGCCTCTCGTGCCAATAGTCCCAGTGCCGCGTTTAACTTCTTCCGCTTTATCGGAGTTGTGGAGAATTGTTCTTCTTTCCAATTATAGAAAGCTCGCGTAAATTGCTCGTAAAGCGCCGCTTTAGTTTTCGGCAAATCCCCTTGGTTGAAATACCAGCTTTGACACAGCAATGACAACCGCATTGGGTTTTTGACTAAATCCCGGATGCGCTGATGCCTGTCTTCGTCTAACTTTTTCCGTAACGGTTCCCCTAGTTCTGGTTTCTCAGCTTTAAAGAACCACTGGCAGATAAACTCTCTCACCTGATCGGGTTTATTGCCATCCCCATAGCTAAACTCCAAGGTGCGATAAGTATCAAAACCCTGTAGCGCATTAACGCTGGCATCCCAGACATTGACGCGACAAGTCAACACCACCCGCGCACCCGCAACCCAACCTGTGAGTTCATCCCTGATTTTGGCTAAAGCTTCGACAGGTGAGGGTGCTGACATCTCATCCACCCCATCCAACAGCAGCAACACTTCACCACTTTTAAACAGTTCTTCTAGCGCTTTCTGCTGTTGTGTGGCATCTGAAGTTTTAAGCGCATCTTTTAGCCACTTCTGACAGAGGTATTCTTCTAAGCTTTTCTCTCCCAAGCTTCCCAGAGAAATCCAAATGGGGAAACCTGGGGTTTTTGGAGAGAAGGCGATCGCTTCCAGCAGAGTCGTTTTCCCTGCACCCGGTTCGCCAATAATGGCAATGCGTTTCCCGTTGCTCTTTTTGCGTTGTCTCTGCTTAATAACTTGCTCTAGAAACTCATCATGTTCATACGTCTTGATGATTTCTTCCTTCTCTAACTGGAAAAAACCCGAACCTTGCTCTGCTGGAAGTGAGAAATCACTGCTGCGTCTAGATTGCTGTTTGCGATCGACTAATCCCAGAGGGACAAAGACATTTAATTCAAACCCCATCTGAGTCACTTGTCGTCTGAGGTTCTGTTTTTGAGTCTCCAGCATCTCGCGGCAAACTTTGCGCCAGTTAGGAGGAGCGATCGCATGAGAAGCAGCCTCAGATTTTTTCTTGTTCTGCTGCTCTAAGTACGCTTTCTCCAGGCAAGCTTGTGTCCTCTCGACTTTCCCTCTACTCTCGGCGTTAATTTCAGGAAAACTGTGAGAAAGCTTATCGAATACCTCTTTCATGCGCTTGTTATACGCATAAAGAGCCGTATTCGGTTCTCCTCCTATAACTTCATTGGCAATCTGCTGATTTGTCCTTTTCTCATCGATGCTCAGCCGAGACAACCTCACAAAGAAAACCGCTTGCTGCTCTACACTCAATTTGTGATCAAAAGCTATGCCTTTTAGAAAATCATCCCAGTCATCCCATAATTCCATAACATACCCACAGCTCGACAGGTTCTTAACCTCTTTATAATTCAGCATTTTGTCCTAACGCACTCGCCCGCAAGGGAATTAATTCCCTTGCTCATAGCTCAAGTCCACTCAAGTGGACTAAACTTTGCTTACCAGTCCTCTTTAGAGGACTTGAACTATTAGCCCGGAACTTAAGTTCCGGGCGGTTGACTGCTGTTTGCATGATGCCATTTCTAACTTAACCAATGCATCCAAAACCCTCAACTAGAAGAAAAGTTCTAGTGGAGTAGAAGTTATTAGGGACTAGGAAGTTTAACAAGTTATTTTTAGGATTACTTCAGTAGTAAATCACCGAACAAAATCAACTTTTGAGGAAATTCCAATGGAGACTAACAGCACATACAAAATCGTACCAATTCAGCGAAAGAAGATTGAATGGCAAAATTTATCTTTCAGCTCAGTTTCCGAAGTGAAAATCGCCCAAGCATTAGATCGAGCTGGTGTTTTATTCTTCCCCAATTGCCGAGGACGCCTGACTACAACAGAGGGGCGTCGAAATCGCGAATGCGACTTTTTAATCTGCTACGAAGGTGTTTGGGCAATATTAGAAGTTGATGGCGAACCCTATCACCCAGCCTCTCGCGCCGCAGAAGTCCATAAACGAGATGGTTTCTTTCTCGATCACGGCATTTGGGTTCATCGTTTCGACTCGAATGAATGCTTTAAATACCCCAATGATGTGGTGCATCGATTTTTGGAGAGATTGAAGCGATCGCACAAATTTTACCAGTAATGCGATCGCACAAAAAAAGTAACTTTGAGTGTCAGTTCAATTTGGATTGGCACTCCTGATTCTTCCCTTTGACTTTTGACTTACTCCCACTGAGTAATCAAACCATCCCCCATCACCCGAAGTCGTCGTCCCCGCCAGTAAACACCTTGCCCAAACGCCCCCATCGCCCAAACAACAAAGCTGAGTAAATCCCGTAAAGGCAACGCCCACAGCCATATCAGGAGTTTAGGACAACGAAGACAGAAAATTGATACCAAAACCTGAGCGTAGCGAATGAACCAGGTTACTAAAGTCACTGCGATCGCCCAATTCGCAAACCCCGATACCAACAACAAAGGCACACAGTAAACCGCACCGTAGCAGAACACCATCGTATAATACTGAGCGCCGCGATTGTAACGAATCGTTCTCGCCCAACGTAACTCTCGCTGAAATACCTGCCCCACACTCTCTTGTCCTGTATCCGACTCCAGAACATAGCGAGACAGTTCAACCCGATACCCTGCCTGTGCTGCGCGTTTGCCCAAGTTATAGTCTGACCCAATACGGTTCAAGTGCAGTCCGCCATAGTTAGCCAAAGTAGTTTTGCTCGTGGCAATGGTAGTTCCCACCGCACAGCGAAGCCCACCATCCAGGATACGCGCAATCAAAAGGCTGGGAATAAAGTCAAAGCAGCGACCGAAGGAAGCTAACGCTGCTCCCAAAAACTGGGGATTGTAGGCGATAAACGCACAAGTCACCATCCCAACATCGGGATTGACTAGGGGTGCCGTGACCGTGTGAATATAGTCAGAATGAACACGAATGTCGCTATCTGCAAAGATAATCACTTCATGCTGAGCTTCCTCCAACAGATAGCTCAGATTACTATCTTTATAGTTAATCCCACGAGGCTTTAAGTCGGTAAACAGTCGCACTCGCTTAGGATAGGCAGCGACCAATGTTTCCAAAACGGGAACAGCAGGGTCTTGAGGGTCGGTAACTCCAAATAGAACTTCGTATTCTGGATAATCTTGCCGACACAACGACGACCAATTATCCCACGCCCCCGCATCGACACCACAAACGGGAACCATCACAGATACGGGTGGTTTGGGAGTGTCCGTCACTTCCTCGGCAGACGTAAAAAACAGAAGGGTACAGATAGCACAAGCCAGATAAAAGACAATAGAGCCACTAATGAGGAGAAAAAGCAGTATTTCCAGCGCAGTAATCATGTGTGATGCCAGAACTTCGCCGTTCATCAATCTTAAGTTTGCCACGTTAGGCGCAGCTTTGGGCTGATAGCCAATCTGTTTCGAGCCGGTTGAACGGTACTCACCCCAGAGAGGTATAGGATATTCTTGCGAGAAAGTGTAAAAAATTATTGCGAAACAATTCATCAATACCATTGGTCGCGAGCATGAGTTTCAAGTTAATCAAAACAAGCAAACATCTACTCCTGAGTGGACTATTGGTTAGTGTAGGGCTGTGGACAATGCCTGGAGCTGCACAAGCACAAGTCAAAGATAACCAGCTCAACGCATTCGTTGAAGCACTACGGCAGGCGGCACCCCCTAATAGCCCGAATGATGGGATGTACAGCGCGTGGCAAGTTTTACCGGGCATTATCCCTGATTGGACAAAGCGATGCATCGGAAAGCAAATGACACCTGCACAATTTGAGTCCGATGCAGATGCGGCACGCCGTACCGTGAGTTGTATTGCGGGACGGGAATTCAATAAGCAAATGAAAGCCACTGGCAATGAGGCGGCGGCAGTTCGTAGTGCAGCTTGTTGGTGGATGACAGGTAAATATAGTGGCTGCAACAGTGGCTTTCAAGGTCAATATGTTCAGAAAGTGGTCAGTGTTTACCAGAAGCAGGCATCTGGAGCATCCACTGGCGGCACTCGTTAGCCCAAAAAGCGCTTTTCTCTGTTTCATTCCCAATAAAGCCTAATCTCCCCAACCCCCCTACCCAAGGGGGGCTATTTATTTTTGCCGTAATCAAAGTCGTAATATCTTTGTTCGCTTGCTGTTTATTAGAGGGTCTGGAGAAATTATCAACTTGTTTCCTTTAGACTGAGATGCTCCCGAAGAAAAATCTTTGGTTGCTCCCGGACAGTCGAAACTCTTACCCCAACCAGAGGGTAATTTTGTATGGAACGTGGGGGAGACGACGGGTACGTTTGAAGTGTTAGTTCTGGCTAGTGTGGCTTTGTTACGCACTGCTTTGAAGGGATTGTAGACTGTTTCTTTGTTGAATACAACATTCATTCAATTAGGCTGTTTGTCCAGTCTTTTTAGTGGGCAAGTTCATCCATATTTGTTAGAATTAATAGAGATGCGAAAGCCCCGTTAATCTCTGCCCAAGATGAACCAAGAAAATGAGATTAAGGTGTAATAAACTCTAATTATTCTATCAAATAGATACAGGGTTGACGAGACAAAAGCAATCCTCAAAATTCCAGTAACTCTGTTGCCTGTTAGAGGAGTATCCTTCTGGAATTAAAAATCACTCATTGGCCTAGCATAAACGGCTACTTACTTCTTTAATAAAGGAGCCTTCCTTATGAACTCTAACTTAGGTCTCTTCAACTTTGAAGGGAAAAGCATACGTGTATTTGGTACTCCAGCACGGCCTTTGTGGATTGCTGTCGATGCCTGCACAGCCTTGGGAATTAAAAATTATCGGGATGTCGTCTTGAATTTGGACGACGATGAAAAAGACACCGTCCTCATCCCCGACTCACTTGGCAGAATGAGAAAAGTTCTAGCTGTTACCGAAGCTGGACTTTATGCCTTGATTAGCCAATCTCATCAGCCTGAAGCCAAACAATTCAAACGTTGGATTAATCATGAGGTACTCCCTTCAGTTCGGGAGACAGGCTGCTATTCCCGTTCGGAATACCAGAATGATTTGATGTCACAGTTGAATTCTATCCAACAGCAGAATCAACAGATGATGGCGGCTTTAATCGCATCCTATCAACAGCAGAGTGCGGAACTTCAACGGCAAGTTTCTGAAGTCCAGGAATTGACCAAGAAGCTTAACGAAATCGACCTAATTCCGGCAGAAAAACTACCTTCTATCAAGAAACTCAGCCCCCCTATTGTTGAAGCTTCTGCTCTTTCGACTCGCGCTAAAATCAATCGATTAGTACGAGATTACGCCGTTGCCAATAGCTTATCTTATCGTGAGGTATGGCGACACTTATATGCGGAATTTCGCGATCGTTACCATGTCGATTTAAGGGTTCGTGCCCGAAACAAAAAGAACAGTAAGCCCTTAGATATTTGTGAAGACTTGGGATTGATTGAACAGTTGTACGCCGTCGGGTCGGAGGTGCTGTTGTTAACGAGTATGGGGGAATTGATCACTAGTCGTTAGGCGTTTTTAAGGGGAGTGGGATACACCCACTTCTACGTCCAGTAGAGTACACGAGCCATTGAAAAGCGTCTAGCAATCTCACCCTCGAAGAAGCATCTCAGTTTCTTCATCGTCTCAGCCTCGTAAACATACTTTGTACCGCCGAACTTGTTGCGCTTGACGCTACGTGTTGCCTCATCCATCTCCAGTTGGGTGTGAGGATACCATTGTTGCAACACTTCTTTTGACCCTGGTGTGAAACGATGGGAGATTAACTCAAAAGTGAGGTCACACTCAAAATCAAATGCTTCGCTGATTTGGTCAAAGAGGCGATGGTAATGTGACATCCAATCATCTATGGGCATAATTGGCGCAATCACTAAACCCACCGGGTAACTCCCGCCACCTTTTGAGCGAGGCAGCGCCAAACGCCGCAAAGCCTGAAGTCGGTCACTCACCGATGCCGTACCGCCCTCAAAGCGACCCGAAATCGGGGCTGCATTCACACTCATCCGGCAGCGTGTATGCCCCTTGTGCGGCAAGTCGAGCAGTTTATCCACCGCATCGAACTTCGACACCCAGCGCAGATGCCCATTTTCTCGTGTCCCAAAATGGCGGATGCACATCTCCAGACTGCCAGTGAGATGCTCGATGCCTAAGGGGTCTGTGTAGCAACTCACTTCATAAGTTGTTGTCTTACCCGCTTGCTCGTACTTCGTCAGATTGTCTAATATCTGGGGTAAGTTGGCAAAGACACGGATAACGGGTGGGCCTGACAAACTCCCCGCCAAATAGCAATATTGGCAGTGCGCTGGACAACCTTCTGCAATGTGAAACTGCCAGTCAGCCGAAGGTGGAATAGGGCTGAGTTTGAAAGCGCTGGGCGGTGTGGTCACAACGGCGAGAGTACGCTTACTTTTATTGTAGGTTTCCCGCTCATCGGCACCGCGCAGACCTGTGAGGCGGTTTCGAGGTAACTCCTCAATCGGCAAATTCAGAGCCTGTACGCGAGACAAAATTTGCTGACCCCAAGGTTCTTCCAAGGCCGCAGGTGTAAATAAGACGCGCTCAGGCATCCACAATCTTGATTCACGCGCTTGGGACTCTAACTTAGGCTTTTCTATGATTGGGTTTGACAAAATTGTTTTCCTATTAACTGGAAGACTAATGACTGGCAACCTCACAAATCACCATGACATTGGATAAGTATTTGTCAGTACTGTAATGGACGAGTTTTAATCCAGCTCGTTCTATATCTTGCTGAAGTTCAGGTAGCTCATACTTATGCTGTCTCCAAATCGTAATTTCTTCACCTTCCGAGATTTCAACGCTCTTATCAATTTCCCCAAAACTGAAATTCAGAATATAAGGATGACGAAGTTTTATATTAGCAACTATACTATCTATTTTATCATCATACTTTCTCACCAGCTCACAATCTTCGGCTCTAATCCCAAGCTCTTCTTTAATCCAGGTATACACGGGTTCCACATGATACTTAAAGCCTCCTCTGGCTCTTCCATCCCATTGAGAACTAGAACCAATTTCGTTAGTGAATACAAATAAATCATTTTTGTTCATACTATGTCTAAAATTTTTGAAAACGCCAGAGCGGTTTTGATGATTGCCCATAGTTACACCTAAATGGAAGAAAATTTGGGCTATAGACTCCGATTCAGTATTAGCTCGTTTTTCTAATAGTACTTTGGCTAAAGAATTATTTTCTATATCAATTTGGGAGCTTGTGAAATCTATATTTGGAAACCAATTGTTGAAATTATCTCTAGATAGTTGGAGTAGATTTTCGCTAATATCTAAGGCGATATATTTATTGATTCGACCCAATTTATGAAGTCTACCAACAAATTCTTTGACCGGATATGAGTTTCCTGCGCCTACATCTACAATATTGACCTTCTGACAATTTTTGCAATGGTCGTTAAGATAGTCAAAATTATCTCTTAAAAGGTCAATTTCAGTACTAGATGAACGATACCATCTAGGAGTAATATATTTTAGATAAAAATTATCCCAAATTTTAGCGCCTCTACCTTTATAAGAATACTTGAGAGGCATTTCTCGCCGGAATTCTAAGGCATCAATTATCCCTAAAACTTCTTCTGGCGAAAAAATCGAGTAAAACTCAGAACTGGGTTTGGCTATGCGACCGCCAGGAGTTGGGATTGACGAAGGGAGTTGGGAATTGCTATCGATTTTTTTAGCCATTGTTCTCGTTTTTGGGTTTTCTGATGTATTGAACGTTGATCAAACAGATGGAGGTCAAAAAGCACTCATGAATGAGCCGATAAATTATACGCCGGATAGACAGGTCACACCCAAATCGTGACACAATGGTTCCCGGATGACTTATACACTGAACGTAACGGGAGCTTTAATTATGTGGCGAGTGATTATCCAATGTTCTGCTGAAAGTTGGCTCAACTCTGCTACAGCCTTTAAGGCGATCGCCGCTAAATATCCTGCCACCCTCTTGTCTTCTATAATGATGCGGGCCGATGAGCGACGCATCATGGAATATCAGCTCGAAAACGTCAACGATACTGAAGAATTTGTGGAAGAGTGCATGACTTTGGACGGCTTTACGGCTATGTTTGAATCCCTCTAGTACAAGAAGGCAGAAGGCAGGAGGCAGAAGGAAAGAAAGTTTATACAGTAAGCTTTTTAAGCTTTTTCAACTCGATAGTTATTTCCGCCATGCTGCACTAGTCGTCCATTTACTGAATTTTGATGAGTAGAGTTTGGCTTGGAGTCATCGCTTTAACGCTGAAGGGCTGACTCGGAAAAGTTGGCTAAGCTGATTGCCGAAAGCAAATTCTTCAGAAAGACGGCGCTGGAGGGGTTGGCGAAATGATAAGGCAGAGTAACACGAATTGGCATCTAGATCAATCCGGTTGAAACGAGACTCAACCACCCCAACCCTGATAGCTCTTCACCAAGTCGCTAGGTCTCAATACTCTGACGCCAGCTAATTTTAATCCGATTTTTCACAAAAATTCGGCGGCGGGCATAAAAAGTCACATCTTAGATAGATGCGAGTTCAAGAGAAGGGGGTAAAAGCCTCCGTCTGGAAATAGATCCCAAATCCCAAATCCAAAATGGTATAAGCTAGTCCCAATTCAAGCGGACTTTGCTGGCTTCAGATCTGGCACCGACCTCAAGTGAGTTGTTCATGGGGCTGGCTTCATCCCTACCTCACCCAACAAATCTCGCCGCCGTGAGATGGGCGTCCTGTCTGCCCTAAAAAGGGTGCAAGATCTGAGCTAAAGTCCTGCCCAACTTATTGCTCAGTTTCGTGAGGAAAAGTTCTGGATGACTACTCAATTAAAGCCCTTCGAGAATCCAGTTTCTGAAACCCCGGCTAGAAAAACCCGTTATATTCCGCAAAACCATCGACGCATCCTCTGCATTTTTCCCAAATATTCGCGATCATTTGGCACCTTTCACCATGCCTATCCTCTCATGGGAGTCAGGCCGGTGCGGGCGTTCATGCCACCTCAAGGAATTTTGGTTGTTGCAGCTTATTTGCCGAAAGAGTGGGAAATTCGCTTTATTGATGAAAATGTGCATCCTGCCAAACGGGCAGATTACCAATGGGCTGATGTTGTAATTGTCAGCGGGATGCACATTCAACGTCCCCAAATTAATCACATTAATCAACTTGCCCATCGTGCCGGAAAAATCACCGTTGTCGGTGGCCCCTCGGTGTCAGGTTGCCCTGAATATTACCCGGATTTTGACATTTTGCATCTGGGGGAATTGGGGGATGCCACTGACCAGATGATTGAGTATTTAGACCAACATAGCGAACGCCCCAAGCAACAAATTCGCTTTGAAACAAAGGAGCGTTTACCCCTCAGTGAGTTTCCCCTTCCTGCTTACCATTTGCTGAATATCAACCACTATTTCTTAGCCAATATTCAGTTTTCTAGTGGTTGCCCTTATCGCTGCGAGTTTTGTGATATTCCTGAACTGTATGGACGCAATCCTCGCATGAAAAATCCAGAACAAATTCTGGCTGAACTGGATGCAATCCGCCAAGCTGGGAATCCGGGAGCGGTGTATTTTGTTGATGATAATTTTGTGGGCGATCGCCGTGCCCTCATGACGTTGCTGCCTCACCTGATTGATTGGCAAAAACGCAATGGTTATCCCGTGCAGTTTGCCTGTGAGGCCACCTTAAATCTGGCTCAAAGCCCCAAGCTTTTAGAAATGATGCGAGAGGCTTATTTTTGTACTGTTTTCTGTGGCATTGAAACACCGGAAACGGAAGCACTCAAGTCAATTTCCAAAACTCACAACCTCAGTATGCCTATTCTGGATGCTGTTAAGGTTTTAAATAGTTACGGCATGGAAGTTGTATCGGGAATCATCATGGGATTGGATACTGATACTTCCGAAACCGCAGACCGAATTTTAGAGTTTATTCGTCTGTCCCAGATTCCCATGTTGACTATTAATCTGCTTCATGCCTTACCGAGAACTCCATTATGGCGCAGATTAGAACAGGAAGATCGCCTTGTTTTTGAGGAAAATCGAGATTCAAATGTGGAATTTTTAATGCCTTACGAACAGGTGATTGATATGTGGCAGCGCTGCATTACAGAGGCTTACGAACCGGAATTCTTATATCAGCGATTTGACTATAATATGGAACATACGTATCCAAATCGGATTAAGGTTCCGAATAGTCCTGCTCGTACCTCTGGGGCTAATATTCGCAAGGGATTGGCCATGTTAGCCAATATTTTGATTCGCGTAGGAGTATTTAGCCACTACCGTAAAACTTTCTGGAAAATGGCCTATCCGAAACTGAAAGCTGGGAAGATTGAAGGTTTAATTCATGTGGGATTGGTGGGTCATCATTTAATTAAATTTGCCGCTGAGTGTGCGCGGGGGAAGGAAACCGCCTCGTTCTACTCTCAGAAATTGCGGAATAGTCAAGCTCAAGAAGTCGTGGGTGAGAGTAAGAGAGTTTGATATCAAGTTTGTTAGTGTCGAAATAGTTTTTTAAGGCAGAGAAATGCAGAGGAATGCAGAGGATCGCAGAGTTTTGGGAGGAGAGTTCTTGTTAGTTCTTAATTTTTAGGGGGTGCGTTACTTGTCAGGTAACGCACCCCCTAAAATTAATGGAAAATGCCTAAGACACTGCCAAAGGAACGAGCAACGTTTTGCGGCTCCATGGCATCCATGGCGGCGGTTGGTTCGTAACCACAATGCACCATACAATCCGCACATTTGGGGTTGCCACTGGCTCGACCGTATTGACTCCAGTCGGTTTTTTCGAGTAGTTCCTGGAAGGTAGCATAATGACCTTCATTCAGCAAATAACAAGGTTTTTGCCAACCTAAGACACTGTAACTTGGACTACCCCAAGGTGTGCATTCGTAATCTTTTTCCCCGATCAGGAAATCTAAGAATAAGGGGTTATGGTTGAAGTTCCAATTCTTCTTCCCAGCTTTGACAGGAGCGAGAATTTCTCGGAAAAGTGCCCGTGTTCGTTCCCGTTTCAGAAAATGCTCTTGATCGGGTGCCCACTCATAACTATAGCCCGGAGAAATCATCATGCCATCAATTTTGAGTGTCTCCAAAAAGTCGAATAAATTTTGAATTTCTTGGGGATTAGCGCCTTCAAAAACTGTGGTGTTTGTTGTTACCCGGAATCCCCTGGCTTTGGCGGCACGAATCGCTTTGACGGCAATCTCAAACACACCTTTACGGTCAACGCATTTGTCGTGTAATTCTCCCACCCCATCTAGGTGGACACTAAAGGTAAGGTAAGAGGAAGGCTGAAATTTATCCAGGCTTTTTTCTAGCAATAATCCATTCGTACATAGGTAAACAAACTTTTTGCGATCGACCAATCCCTTCACAATTTGGTCAATCTGGGGATGAAGTAAGGGTTCCCCTCCCGGAATGGAGACAATCGGTGCACCGCACTCTTCCACAGCGGCAAAGCACTGTTCGGGGGTGAGGTTTTGCTTGAGAACATCCGTGGGATGCTGGATTTTGCCACAGCCTGGACAAGCGAGATTACACCGAAACAAAGGTTCGAGCATTAAAACTAACGGGAAACGTTTGCGCCCTTTTAGACGTTGCGTGACTAGGTATTTCCCAACTTCAAAGGCTTGTTGTAGATGAATTGCCATGATGTCCTCTTACCGTTGCGAATTTTAAATTGGGACTCAGTAATTGTTAGAAGGCTACCATTTTCAGGCAGGATAGTTACCGAATGTTGCTCAACTTACCAAGGATTGCCAATCATTGTGAATGCACTCCAATAGTAGGGATGAGAAAGATCTGGGCTTCCTAGTTGAGCTAACTCAGGCGGTAAAGGGAATTTATTTCGCGTTGTCATTAGCGTTTCTCCTTCTAAACGCACATTTCCCTTGAGCATTGCCAATTGTGCCTGCCGCAGCGCTTCAGCTTTGATCGGAGCTTGTTTCAATTGCTCGTAGAATTCTGTCATGAACGCCAATGTCCCTTCATCATTGACATACCAGAGGCTTCCCAGCCCCGACTTAACTCCCGCCTGCACAGCCAACCCAGCAAAGCCTAATTCCGCATTCTTATCCCCTAGCGCTGTGCGACAGGCGCTTAAAACCAACAACTCTACTGATGGGTTATTCAATCCGAATTGGCGCAGTTGGTTCAGTGTTAACTTAGTGTTCCATAACTGGATGTAAGAATTACTGGGCTTACCCGGTTGAAATTCGGCATGGGTGGCTAAATGCACAATGCCAAAGGGTTGTTGAGCGCGGGCTTGCTCGAAATTTTCCAGGGTAAATGCCTCGTTGAGGAAGGAGCGACCTGTCCATAACTGCTGTGTGATCACAGACAACTCGGTAGAGACGGCGGGTAAGGCATTTTGGTCAGAGAATCGGCTCGCGCCCATAGCTAACACTTGTTCATTTTTCACATTGGCGTAGCGAGTATCGGTGAGCGAAAGGCTGGGCATTAAGCCCACACTATAGTTGGCGATGATAAAGTCACTACCATCATGCAACGCGGCAAGAGGTAGGGAGCGCAACCCAGTGTCCATAATGAAGACTAAATTCTTGATTTCTTGCGCTCGTAAATCCTGTTCCAGAGGAGCCACAAACCACCGATAAAGTTGCTTGGCGGAGGCTAAGTAAGCACGGGAACGGCGGCTAGTCAGGTCATTGCGGAATTCTTGAGCCACTTTGACAACTTGCGATCGCGTAGCATTGCGTACTCGTTTGACAATGGGTTTTCCCCGATCCGTGATCAATAACACTTCGAGTGGGTCACTACCCTGCTCTTCAAAGGAAAGTGTTGCATTGGTGGCGACTTTCTGCAAACCGAGATAGTTCTGAAAATCTTGTGTCAGTGTGTCCTCTAGTTGAGTAAAGCTGGGTTCACTCACCAGAACTTTGGGTGTGAAACGGACGTAGATCAGAGCCGGTTTTACACCCGTCTTCTGTTCGATGCGGCGCAGAGTCTTACGCGCCTCGTCTAGGGTAACGACTGGTAATTGAGTGGATGGCTCTTGCAGGGGGAGCGAATCGAGTACGGGGGGAAAGTCTGGGTTGGGTAGTTGCTGTGGTTGTGGTTGTGGTGGTTGTGGTGGTTGTGGTGGTTGTGGTGGTTGTGGTGGTTGTGAGGTGATGATTTGAATATTATCCTGAGTGTAGCTCCCCAAAAAGTCACGGGTTGGCGAAATTGTGTTGCTGGGTCTGGTTGTAATTGAGCCAGCGGTTCCATTGGTTGTGACATTACCCACACTAAAGGGAATGTTCCTGTCACCCCCGCCATGACGAATCGTAACTGAACCGCCGCCAGCACCGCCGTAAGTCGAGATGCTCGCTTGTCGATCTAATTGTGCAGGGATATCGCTGGGATTAATGACATCGGGGGGTAATTGCTCCAATGCCGCCGCAACGGTACCTGTAGCCCGGAAAAAACGGCTCGCGTTAACCTCAACGTTACCCCCTTTACCTGCCCCTAAACTTTGGCTGTTGATTAAGTAGGCTTCAATATCACCAGTACTACTGGTGATGTTAATATTGCCCCCATTGCCATCCATAGAAGTGGAAATGACGCCTCCAGTAGAAAGGTTACCGCTCGAATTTACGGTAATCTTCCCTCCCGTTCCACTCCCCCCAGAACCCGAAACAATAGACCCAGCAACCGTCCTGGCAAGGGGAAAAAGCGTCGAGGAGGTTTGGGGTGACAGGTCAGCAGACGAAACATTAGCGATCGCAAGTAGAGCCTCGAAGGCTTGAAGGGAGGTCAGTCCTTGCAATGTATTGATACTACCTGTTGTGCTGCTGAGATTAATATCACCGCCATTCCCCTCTATAGAAGCAGAAACCACTGGCCCCGTAATCAGATTCCCCGCAGAGGACACTGTAATCTTTCCACCCGTTCCACTCCCCCCAGAACCCGACAGTAGCAGTCCGGTGTCAGGAATGGTTTGACCCCGATATCGAATTTCACCTTCTGTCGTATCGATCGCACCGGCTGTACTGATCAGGTTAATCTCGCCTCCATTGCCTTCCAAAGAGCCAGAAGCGATCGGGCCTGTCGTAATATTACCCAGAGCACGCAGCGAGATATTTCCTCCCCGTCCAGATTTCTGAGCCACAGAAAACACGGCTCCTTGAGCGTCAAGCGGGTCGCGATCGATAATTAGCGTACTCTCACCGCGTGTTGGATCGATCAGAATTTCCCCTGCTGTACTGGTAAGACTGACGTTTCCAGCATTGCCATTATTGGCACTAGCATTAATTCCGCCAGTGGTAATGTTGCCGATGCTTGTTAGGGTGATATCTGCCGCATTATCAACCCCAAGATTAATCGGAATCCCTCCGAGAGTGGTGGTACCGCCTGTCTGGAGACGATTGGTGCTGATAGTGCCCCCTGCGGTCAGGTTAATTGGCCCAAAACTTCCCAAATCAGCGGTGGTAATGTTGCCTGTAGCCTTCAGGGTAATGCCACTACCAGCCAGCAGATTACCCGTTGCGATATTCGCTGCCGAAATCGTGATTGCTCCTTGGGTAAACAGAGTATCCCCTGAATTCATTGCAAACGAACCACCTGCGCTAAAGGTGATTGAACCCTGAAGCAACGACCCTGGAACTAGGAAGGGGTTAGCTCCAAACAAGTTATCATTCAGGTCTTCAATGGTGATATTGTTACTAGCCTCTAAAATGACGTTGTTCGTCGTTGCCAATCCGGCTAGCTCTGACTCAAACAGGATTGTGGGTGTCGCATCACCTGCTCGTACCTGACCTACACCCCCAGTCGGACTGCCTGCAAAACTCGTGATCGAGCCATCCAAATCATCACCATCCCCAGTCCCATTACGGATGATGATGTTTGTCGGATCGAGCAGCAAGGTACCCACGTTGCCATTCGCCGCACTTGTATCGACAGTACCCTTGAAGCTGAGACTTTCCTTCCCCGACACTTCCACAAATCCGCCATTGCCAGAAACCGCACCCCCTAAGGCGTTAATCGTGCCATCAAATCGGGTCGCCTGATCTGACCAAATGATGACGGTACCACCATCACCATTTAATAGTGCCGAAGCATTAATCGTTGAATCGTTACTCACATAAGCGCTAATGGCATTCGGCACGCTGCCTTTACCTTGAAAACCGCCACCAATCAAGACAGTTCCACCCCCATCATTGCCAGAAGCATTGATCGTGGCACCCAATAGACCCACCTTATCGCCCAAGAGATTCACACTACCGCCCGTTTGCAGTAAGGACGATGCCTGGGTTGTCCCGATGTTGGATGTGTCGAGAGTGCCCGCCGCTATCACCATTCCTGCCTCAGATGATAGGGTTGTGCCGGAGTTGGTTAACTGCACTTCGCCGCTACTGGAAAAGGTCAATCCTGTCTCTACAATTCCAGCCGTTCCTGTCAGCAAACTCGGTAAACTTAGAGCCGTAATCGGCAACGGCTGACCCGATAAGTTGCGCGGTGGAGAAATCTCTAAACTCAGCAGATGTCCCGGTTGACTGATTTTGACGAGATTCCCACCCTGCACACCCGCAAGGGTAATATTTCCCGATCGTGCGGTAACTTGACCGGTATTAATCACACTGCCGCCAAGTAACGTTAAATTTCTGCCCTGTGGTACGGTTAAATTACCCGCATTGATCATACTTGCGGGTTGAACTTGGTCAAATGCAAACCGACTGGGGGTACCGATTAAAGTTTGGTAGTCATTATTCCCAGTGGCGTTAAACCATACTCCCCCGGCTGAGGTAAGAGAACCAAAGTCAATGCCCGTGGCAGTTGTCGCCATGAAATCGGCAGGTACATTGAGGCTGGCATTCCGACCAAAAATAATGCCGGCAGGGTTCATCAAAAATAAGTTTGAGTTGCCGCCTGTAACCTGAATCAAACCGTCAATGATTGAAGGGGAACCGCCAACAACCCGCCCTAGGATATTGTCAATCGAGTGATTCGATAAAAAATTGGCAATCTGACCATCACTGAGTCCAAATTGTTGGAAACTGTGGAAGAGATTGGCGCGATCGCTGGAAAAAGAACCCCCTGAGATGTCCAATCGATTGCCATTTTGGGTGACAACTGTGTTAGTACCGTCTGATGCTGGTGTAATAGGTTGAGGGAGTACTGAAAAGGTAGGGATAATTCCAGCGAGCAAAATACTAGACGCTAACAAGCTCAATCCCAGTCGAGCATATTTCATCAATAAATGCCCTGAATAGAGAGGTTTTTAATGAGCTAAGATACTTTTATTATTAATGATTTATCGTCCATCTTTCAAGACGAATTGGTATTAAATTATCATCTATAAACTCTTAGCATCTCTAGCAGCCTGAAATGATTCCTGAAAACCTCCTTTTCTCTCCTCTGCGCGCTCTGTGCCTCTGTGGTTTGTTAAAAAAATCAAATCTCGCAATTGAGTAAAAATTGTAGGGTTAGGCTTGGACTCCCTCAAACCATGTGGCTTTTCTTTTGATTAATTTGAGAGAACTGCTACATAAAGAAAGAACTAGAGTTTTACGGCGTTTCCCACAACTGAATTGCGCTGCCACAGGCACTTGCAAAAGTTTGTCCGTCAGGGCTAAAAGCGATCGCATCAACTCCTGTTGCAAAGGTGAGATTACTCAACAATTCTCCACTGTCTAAATGCCAAAACTTGATTGTACCGTCATCACTACTACTTGCAAAGACTTGCCCATCAGGTTTGATCGCAATAGAATTAACCCTGTGTGAATGCCCAGTAAAGGTGTGCAGGAATTCGCGGCTGCGCCAATTCCACTGTTTTATTATCCCGTTCCTACTACCACTGACAAGAGTCTGATAATCAGGGCTGAAAGCTAATGACGTGCAGGAGGGCGCATCTCCAGCTAAAATATACAGCCATTCACCCGATGACAAACTCCCAATAGCGATATTCCCACGACTTTCACTCGCAAAGATTTGACCGTCTGGGCTGATGGCAATGGGATTAAGATTAGTACTACTTGAATAATCAACAATAAGGGTGTGGAGCAGGTTACCAGAAGAAAGCTCCCACACTTTGATGGTATTGTCCCAACTGGCGCTAGCAAGAATTTGGCTATCTGGACTGATGGCAACAGCAGTAACCGTGTCTGAATGTCCAGTAATGGAATGAATTTGTTGCCCTGTTGTTAAGCTCCAGACTTTAATTGTGTTATCCCAATTCAAGTGATCACCATAACGATACAGTTTCGGAGTGGCACTGCAACTGGCAAGAGTCTGACCATCCGAGCTGATAACAACACAACCAACGGGGCTAGAATGACTAGCAAAGCTATTTAGCACTGCCCCAGTACTCAAGTGCCAAATCTTGATTGTAGTATCATCACTACCACTGACAAGGGTTTGACCATCTGGGGTAAAGGCAAAGGTATTCACTGAATCGGAATGTCCAGTGAACGTATGGAAGCATTGGAAAACCTGATTCGGCAGGATACACATGTAAGCTCCTAGCTATTACCATCATCGTTCCTGTTAGCTGAGGCTTGATGGCTGCCTTATCTCCACATATCCCTGATTCACGAACCAATCTACAGCATCCTTGAGTGCCGTCGAGAGAGGAGACTGAGGTAATCCCAATTCTCGAACAGCTTTTGAGGCATCATAATACATCTGTTGACGTGCCATCCGCACGCCGTCTAAGGGCACGTCAGGCGTTTTACCCAAAGGCGCGAGAATTCGCTCGTCAATCCAAGCCACACTCAAAGGTAACCAAGCGGGTACCGTATGCTTTGGGGCACTCATGCCTGTGAGGTGCGCGAGTTGATCGAGGAGTTGTTTTAATGTGAGGTTTTGGTTGCCTAAAATGTAGCGATCGCCTGTTTTCCCCCGTTCGAGTGCTAGCAAGTGTCCCCACGCCACATCCCGCACATCAATAAAATTTAGCCCCGTATCTAAATAAAAGGGCATTTCCCGTCGCAGAAAGCGAAGTATTATATCACCCGTTGGCGTCGGTTTAATATCAAATGGGCCAATGGGACTGCTGGGATTGACAATGACAATATCTTGACCCGCCTCAACTGCAATCCTCGCTTCCTGCTCCGCCAGGAATTTAGACTTTTTATAGTGACCGACCAAAGCATCCACAGGGCTTTGATGGGTTTCATCGACAATTTCACCCAGAGTACCAACACCAATTGCGGCGACAGAACTGGTGTAAACAGTTCGCTCAATCCCAGCTTGACGAGCAGCCGCTAAAACATTTCGGGTTCCTAGGACATTATGGCGATAAAGTACCTCTTGGTCAGCTTGCCACAGGGAATAGTGAGCCGCAACGTGAAAGAGCGCCTGACACCCCTCCATCTGCCGCCACAACTCCGTATCGTTCAAATCCCCTGGAACAATTTCTACATCCAGATTTTGCAGATTATCCAAGCGACTGGAGGGACGGACAAGGGCTTTCACGGCATACCCTTGTTGCACCAGCAACCTGAGCAGATTCGCACCGATAAACCCCGTGCCTCCCGTAACAAAAACCCTATTGAATTTTAGATTTTGGATGTTGGATGTTGGATTGACCAATTTTGCCCTCAAAAATGACTTATATTAAGCGCTTACGGTGCCGCAAATCGTCCAGCAAAGCATAGACAACTGGAACAACAATCAGGCTCAACAGCGTGGCTGTGGTCAATCCACCGATAATTGCCACCGCCATCGGTGCCCGTAACTCGGCACCCGCTCCCAGTCCTAATGCCAGAGGCAGCATCCCCAGAATAGTAGAAGCCGTGGTCATTAAGATCGGTCGCAGCCGGATCGGGCCAGCCTGAAGGATGGCTTCAGTACGATTTAACCCAGAACTTCGCAATTGATTGATGTAATCCACAATCAAAATGGCGTTCTTGTTAATTAGACCCATCAAAAAGATGATACCGATTAGGGAAATCATACCGAAGTCACTGCGGGTAATCAGTAACCCTAGCATTGCCCCCACAATGGATAACGGCAGAGAGAAAATAATCACCAGTGGATCGCTCCAGCTTTTGAAGAGCAACGCCAGCACCACCAGAATGCATAAAACCGACAGCGCCAACGTCGTGCCAAAACTGCCCAAAATTTCACGACTGCGGGCAGAATCTCCTCCCAAATCGAGTGTGATTCCAGAAGGGAGAACCGCTTTAGCTTCTGCAACCATACGGTCAGTTGCATTTCCTAGCGTCGCATCTTGCCCCAAATTGGCACCGACATAAGCGGTGCGGCGGGTGTTATCGTGCTGAATTTCCAAAATTGTGCCTTGTTGATTGGCTGTAGCACTAGAGGTTACATCCGCAAAACCAGGCAGTTTCTCAAGTCGCTCTTTAATCTGCTTAGCCGTGCGGTTGAGTTGTTCGAGATTGTCCCCCAGTAACGCTAACTTGAGAGGTTTGTCCCCACCCGTATCCACAAATTGAATATCTTCAATGCTCGTCGTGACACCGGAAATCGGAGGCAATGAGTCGCGCTAATTGGTTTTGCACGTCCGCCGTTTTCAGGGTGCGGTCGTTATTGAGTTTCACATAGAGTCTACCCTTATTCGGTTCCCCCTGACGTGACCCAACAATGGTAAAGACATCCTTGACTTGAGGGGATTTCCGCACAACATCATCCAACTGCTTAGCCACCTGAAGCGAATCATTCAGTGGATTAAATGCTGAAGCCGCTTGAGCTTGCCGCAATGCCTCTACAGCATCCGGTGAAAGAGAACCATTCTGGGCAGCAGCTAGAGATTTCTGCAAATCGGCGGGTGAAGAAGAACCACTGGCTCCCGCTAAAGGTGAGGGAGATTCACCATTGGGCGGCACGGATGGCAACCCACCCAAGGCGGAAGCGGCAGAAAGTTCTTTGGGAATGGTGGGTAAAGGAGCCGTGTAGGTAATATTGAACTCACCGCGATCGAGTTTGGGAATAAACCCCTTGGGAATTAGCGGAATCAATCCTAAACCCATCACCAAACTCAAAACGGCCAATCCCATTACCATCCATCGATGATTCAAAGACCACGCCAGTAAGTTTTGGTACCCTTGAGTCAAGCCAGATTCTTTACTCTCTCGTCGGCGAGCGGTTTTGGGTTTGAGCCAACGAGAAGCGAGTAACGGCGATAAAGTCCGGGCAACTAACAAAGAGGTAAGTACCGCTGCCGAAACTGTTATCCCAAAAGGCTTAAAGAACTGACCCACCACACCTCCCATGAAACCCACTGGCAGAAACACCGCCACGATGGTAAAGGTAGCCGCTGAGACGGTTAAACCAATTTCATTGGTCGCTAAAATTGACGCTTGACGAGGCGTTTCTCCATTTTCAATATGCCGGGTGATGTTCTCCACATCTACGATCGCATCATCGACGATAATGCCAATCACTAACGCCAATGCCAGCAACGTGATGGTTTCGAGATTGAAGCCAAAAATCGCCATGACGATAAATGTCCCCAACAGGGAGATGGGAATCGCTAGTGCTGTAATTAGCGTTGCTCGTAGGTTCCACAAGAAGGGAAAGATCACCAAAACCGACAACACCACAGCCTGAATCAGGGCATCAATTGTCGCATGAGTTGCCTCGCGAATATACTCAGCCTGAGTTGCCGCGAGAGTAAGTTGTACGCCGGACAGGGTAGATTTAAGTTTTTCAACTTCTTTTTCCACCTTGCTCACCACATCCAGCGTGTTCGCATCCCCCCGCTTAATCACTTGAAACGCTAGGGCATCTTGACCATTAAATCGCACTAAGGTCGCCCCTTGACCTAAGGCATCACTGGCTGATGAAAGAGACAGAGGCGATGAAGGGGGTTCACCCAGTAACTCAACTTTCAGGACTCCCGCTATCTGGGAGATCGCAGGCACAATTTTGTCGTTGGCAAGCTTCGCTAAATCGCTCAGATTTTGGGATGAACTTTGGATGGCATAACTCACAACCGCAGATTCGTTCAGGTTGAGGGGAATCACCTTAAACGTTGCTCCCGCAGGCAGCTTTAAATTCTTAAGTGACGTTTCCACCTGACGACTGACATTTTCCAGGTTCGTCCCCACCGCCAACGACAAACTGACGACGCTTTGACCAGGATAGGAGGAAGAACGGCTCTCATCCAGCCTTTCTAGGGATTTGAGTTGTTGCTCAATTGGATTAGTGAGTTGATTTTCGGTATCCAGAGCGGTTTTGAGTGGGGCTGAGGCATTGACTACCACCACGGGAAAGGTAATATCCGGGAACAGCGCATACTTCAGAGAAGTGAAAGCCAATATCCCTGCTACAGTCACCGCGATCCAAAAGCTGATACTCAACCAGGGAAACTCGATCGCTAACTGGGAAATATTAAATCGCTCTCTTAGGGATTTTTTGCGAGTCGGCTCTACCATTTTGGGAGACAGATTGTGCAGATTACAAACAAAGGCAGAAGGCAGAAGGCAGAAGGCAGAAGGCAGAAGGCAGAAGGCAGAAGGCAGAAGGCAGAAGGCAGAAGGCAGAAGGCAGAAGGCAGAAGGCAGAAGGCAGAAGGCAGA
>JAMPKV010000028.1 GCA_039962225.1 Microcoleus sp. AS-A8 | reverse complement strand
TTGCTCGTGGTTAATCCCCAGCAGTTGCTTGGTGCGTTTTGGGTACTGCTGGATATAATGAAAAGGATTTTTCATGTTGGTAGACGGTGAAAAGACTGTTCTACCATTTTTTTGGGGTGCGGATTATATTTCGGACAGGTCTTTTGGTAAACCCAAACAATTGAAAGCTCGAATTTCTACCCGCCACTTTTATGTTTAGCAAAAGAACAAGTTACCTTATTCATTAGGGTCAACCCAACATGGTGGTCAACAAAGCCAACTCTTTCAATCTACTGCCAATTTTGACAATTCTGTCGATTGGATTTCTCCTCTCACTTCCTGCCCTGCTAAATGGCAGTTTAAATGGTCATGATTTGCCGCTTCATTTGAGGTGGTCTCAGTATTTTTCGTCCCAGTCTTGTTGTTCTGGTTTTGGAAAGGCGATCACGTTGGAGCCAATTCTAACCCAGTCAGTCATCAAATCTAATGCTTTTAGTTTGCTTGTGGGAAACCTAGCTGCCGCTAAACCCCCCTTATGAAGGGGGGAAAAACTTGAAATCGTGATCTTATTTGACTTAAGACGCCATCGCCAATTGAGGACGATTTAAAGGCTCCGCAATCTGTCGTCCAACGGCGGCGGCAACAGGTCGTAAACTCTGTACTAAATCCACCATATCTTCCAAAGAAAGCGCCTGACGTGCATCGGAAACTGATTTTTCGGGTTCTGGGTGACACTCGATAATTAGTCCATCGGCTCCACAAGCTACAGCCGCTTTGGCCAGAGGGGGGACCAATTCCCGCTTGCCCACAGCATGAGAGGGGTCTACAATCACGGGCAGGTGAGTAAGCTGCTTGAGCGCTACGACGGCTCCTAAATCCAAGACGTTGCGGGTGAAGTTATCGAAACTGCGGATACCGCGCTCACACAGCACCACTTGAGAGTTACCGTGGCTGAGAATGTATTCGGCTGCCATGACAAATTCCTCAATCGTCGCAGCAAGCCCTCGCTTCAGCAGGACTGGCTTGTCGATTTGACCGAGTGCTTTGAGTAAATCAAAGTTTTGCATGTTGCGGCTGCCAACCTGAAGCATATCCGCATGGTCTGCCAGGGATTCAATTTGATCAATAGTCATGACCTCGGTGACTACCGGCAGATTGTAGCGCGATCGCACTTCTGACAAGATTTCTAATCCTTCCACACCTAATCCTTGAAACGAGTAGGGTGATGTCCGGGGTTTGAAAACGCCACCTCGTAGCGCCTGAACGGGTGCGTGCTGAAGCTGTTGAGCCACGAGTTCCATTTGCCTTCGGCTCTCGACAGCACATGGCCCCCCAATAATCACAAGCTCTCTCGTCCCGAAGGCGACGCTGTCGGATAGTCTGACAATGGTGTTGTGGTCAGGATGAGATTGTGTAGCAAGTTTGGCATTCAACATGGGTCGGATTCCTTTGTCTTTGTAAGATCGGTGAAAAACAAAAAACCCGGTTCCTTTGAAGGTTCCGGGTTGTAGCAGAAAGTTGGCGTGACTTTACCTACCCGGAAGCGTATCTGGGCCAAAAATAAAAGCCGTAAAGCCAGCTATTGAGGTCAATTGTCATGCTTAGCTCTTGATGCGTATTTGCCTTAAAAAAATAATGGACCACAGTCTTTGTTCTGCGGTCCACCGGGTCGGTTCCATAGGGAACTGTTTTCACGACCGGTGAACCTCCCTAAACCAAAAATAAAAGTAATAGCGGCTGCTGAACATGGCTGTGGCGCTAGTGAGACTATTTGTTGAGTTCTGTAATGCGCCTACCCTAGCAAGATTATTCAGATTAAGTCAATAGCCAAGAGTAGTGAAATTGCCATCTCAACCACAAAATCCTGAATTCCCAGTTCTTCAAGGCTTGCTACCAGTTCTTCAAGGCTTGCTACTGGTATAACGGTGATCGCAACCTTGGTTCAGCAATCATCATTTCTCATGCTCCCATCAGGCATGATTGTATTGCAAAATTTAGCACCACTCAGGTCTGCGCCCTCTAGGTTAGCGTGCTTCAGGTCTGCCTTACGCAGATTCGCCCAAGTTAAGTTGGCATTATTCAGGTTTGCTCCACTCAGTTTAGCCGCGCCCAAGTTAGTATGAGTTAGACTTGCCCCTTTCAGGTTAGCTTCACACAGATCGGCCTTGATCAAGCTGGCTCGATGTAAATTGGCTCCACTGAGTTCTGCACCATGTAGTATTGCCTCATTTAAGGTTGTTTGACGCAAATCGGCTCTACTAAGATTGGCTTGATAAAGGTTTACCTTAGTGAGGTTGGCTCCACTCAAGTTAGAATTTTGCAAATTTGCCTTCAGCAAGTCGGCTCTCATTAATTGGAGTTTACGCAAATCTGAGCCGTTTAAGTTTGCCCGATGAAAATTTCTTTCTCCAGCCAGATAACGCCGCTTTAATTCATCCGTATCCATCACGTATCAACTAATTAGATACCACCACAATCTTAATCAGAAAATACCCTACCCGTTCGTGTAGCTTTCGCTTAGCGCCTAGGCAGGATATTTTCAAAAATTAATTAAAAATGGCGTTTAGGCTTTGAAACTGGGTTAAGCGTCGCTTTCACTTTCAATGTAGATAAAGAAAAGACCCATTACCACAGCAGGCATGAGCCAAGTCACGATGGGAATCAAAATCCAGGGCAAGAATGAAGCTGCGTATGTACCTGTCATATCAAATCCTCGCTAAATTTACAGGGTTTCAAAACGGATATGATGAAGAGCTGACGGACGGCTTAAGTCAAACGCTCAAAGCCAAGAACTGCCAGCCCAAAAATGGCTATGTATTGTGAACGACGCCACGGAGTATGGCATCTACAACATCAAAATTGGACAGCAGGAAATAGGCCACGAAAGCGCCACCCATGCCACCAATAAAGAACCCACCAGCATACTGGCTCCAGCCGTCAGCCGTAGTTAGTTCAGGTGGGGTTTTGGGATTTTGCTTAGCAACGGCCTGATTATGACCTTGTTGGAAATTGGCAATGCCATAGGCAGTCATAGCGGCGGTTGCAATGATAATCAAAGCTACGCCTGAAATTAATCCACCTAAACTGGCGGCACCCGGATAGTCGCGTAACGGACCAAAGATGACCCAAGGGCCAATGATGAAATAACCGTGAGCCAAACCAACCTCTAGACCTCGCAGAAGGGGTGATATGCCTTTGCGGTAGGCGGGTAGATTGTTGAGGTAAGCCCTAACGATACCGGAATCACTGATGGGAGTCGATAAATGCCCTGTAAAAGGGTCACCATTAAACGGTTTTATAAGCTCTGTATCTCTGGGATCAGCCATGCTGAACGTCTCCTATCTGTCTAAAAGGTTACAGAAGAACTTGAGATCACATTCTACGCAAGTAGGGGTTACCCAATGGCAGAATCTGCTGTGACCTTTAGAAAAGTTCATTAAACTTTCTTTCGCTGGCGATTTCATCCCTCTTCCAGAGGAAGCGAAAGCAGGTGGATAGGACAGGTTCGCCTTAGCTATTGAGTAACTGGGGCAAAATTAGGCTACCGGACACCGACAGGCAGCGATGGGATTGAGGGAACCCAAGCATTCAGGTCAAAACGGAATGTCGTCGTCGTCAAAGTCAGGGGGAGGCGAATCACTCGGTTGAGGTCTAACTCGATCTGGTGTAATTTGCAGATCGATCCAGCGTTTGGCAAAATGCAGTGCTTCTTCTTGGGTCTTAGCATTATGAATGGGAATCACGCATTCACCCGTAGCACTCCAGACCTGAACGCAGAATACTGGTCTAGCCTCAATTATCCAACCCCGATAAATTTCTGCTGAACTCATTGCTGGCACTCCCAGTGAGCAAGCTGAAGGCTTTCCTTCAACCGTAACACGGCTTTCATTTTTTAGACGTAAGTTTTGTTCCGGTTTATATAGTATGTATGGGAAAAGGCAATCTTAATATTCCAATCAATTCAATGAAACAGCTCCTCAATCGACTCGACGAGGGTCAAAAATACCTTCAACGCCTGATTCTACCCCTGGTATTATGCGTTTTAGCCAGTGTATTGGTGGCAGCACCCGCGAACGCCACTGGAGTCTATCAAATGCCCAACATCAGGGCAGGAGAACCGACTTGGGTTGTTGATAAAGCCGAAGTTCTCAGCCGTTTGAATGAAGGACGCTTGAGCAATACTCTGGATGATTTAGCCAAGAAAACAGGCAAAGAAGTCAGGATGGTTACCATGCACCGTTTAGACTACGGTGAGACGATCGATAGCTTCACAAAAGCCCTGTTTGAAAAATGGTTCCCAACCCCACAAGCTCAAGCCAAACAAGCTTTGCTGGTGATTGACACGCTAACCAACACAACTGCTATTCAGACGGGTGAAGCGGTTAAGTCCGTTCTGCCTGACGACATTGCCGAAAGCGTAGCGTCTGAAACGGTAGCAGTGCCCCTCCGCACGGGGAACAAGTACAATCAAGCTTTGTTGGATGCCAGCGATCGCTTAGTCGCCGTTCTTTCGGGTGAACCCGACCCCGGCCCCCCTGTGGTGGAAGAAAACATTCAGGTTGAAAGTACTTTTAAGAGTGCAGAAGAAACTGACACCCAAAATTCTACGATCTGGGTGGTGGCTATCTTGATTATCGCCACCGTTGTCCCGATGGCTACCTACTTTTTCTATCAGAGTTTCTCAGGCTAATCCTGAATATACTCTTCGCCATCCACTAGAGCAGACTCAGCCCGAACAAACTCCCGCCCCAAATAAGCCGCATGATCGAGCATTGTGACGGGACAGGGCTGGGTTTGCTCAAAGATAACCACACAAAGTTCTTTTGCGGTTCTGCCTGTAAACAAGGTGCTTTGAGTCCGTTCTACCTTGCCTTTGGCGGGGATGACTTTTCCCGTTTCTGGGTCAATGGCTAAGCCTCGTTCATCAATTACATTGGTGAAATGCTTGGCACAAATTAGCCTTGCTTCGCGATCGAGGTAGATAATGAAATATCCGCCTGGGTCAAGGTTAATATCACGTTTCGATAGCTTATCGTCGATTGCACGTAGGTCATCTGCTGTTAAATTCATTTTCTTTCGTAGCGATTCTTCTTTTCTCGTTCTTGCCTATTTTGGTGCGATAACAGCCCAAACAGACTTAATCTTAGTTTAGAAAAGGGTAGAGGGTGCGATCAGCTTTGCTGGTATCGTAAGCAATCGCATCTCAAGTCAATCTGGTAAAGATTGAAAATCGCCGCTACCCAAGGTAAGGCAGTAGGGAATTTTTCGCTGTGACAGGTATCCGGGTAGCTGGCAGACTCCACTCTCAACAAAGAAAATTGGTATAACTCGACCTTCAATACAGAAAACGGCAGCACTTTTTAAGAAGGTTTCAATTCTAATTAAATTTTCTCAAATTGAAAAACTTTAATTAACCAGTAATCCTTTAGCTCGGACATCAAAACCTGAAAAGCTTTTTCTAGTTCAAACTCTTCATCTTTATTATGAATGTCAGTAATTAACTTGTAAATCAGCTCAAAGTTAATTCGCTCATCCTTATCCATAATCATAAAGCTACCGTTAGGAGTATGGTTAAGCTTTTCTATTTCCTGCTTACCAACGTTCCCTTTAATTTCGGGGTTTCTACAATCTCTATAAATTAGAAATCGTATATCTTTGTTGTTTATAATCAATTCATTGCAATTTTTGATTCGGGAAGTAAAAGCACCTCCATCAATTTGTAGAAAACCAATAAAAAAACTTTTAGACTGATTTCTAATTACAAGGTGTTCAGGTAATTTTTTCTTACCTAGGAGTAGGTAATCTATTTCAAAATTATTAATATCTTTAAATGCTTCAAAAATAGTAATTAATTTACCAATATCATCACTATCGCTGATAATGTTAAACTTTGTATATCCTTGCTCAATCAAGGCTATTTCTTTTTGAATATATTCCTGAATTGCCACTATTTCAGGGTCTATTTCATCATCATCATCATTTTCCTCTCGTCCATCAACGAAAATCTCCTCAATCTTTGGGATTTGCGGCAATTCAAAGACTTGTTTTATGTGGCACTCAAGATTAGTTACTATATGTTTTAATTGAGTAAATGAATCTTCTATATCCTCTATTATTTCCAGGTTATGTTGTACTTTATTATTGGGGTTTTTCGGCTTGATTGAAGCCGAAGATGTTGGTAATGGGATGCCATTAATTTTATATTTATAGTAATTCGCAGCACGCTTTAAGACGGCGCGAATAGACTTTTGATTTAGAATGTCTCCTAATTCTGCCGAACTAAATAAAGTGTCAAAATTTACACCAACATTTTGAGCCTTTAGTTTTAGTATTTCCTTGAGTTTTTCATGAGATGGTTTTTGTAATTGAATTTCATGCTGTGATACTAAATCAACAATAGAACCGTCAAAAATTTCCTGGAACTGCTCCCATCGTTCCGGAAATAAATTAAGAATAATTAAACTATTTGGAACATGAGTGAAAATTTCTTTGACAGCTTCGCCAAAGCTTATTAATAACTTTCTTTTATGGTCATATCCCAAGGATTCTAGTTGATCAAACACAATAATTAGTGGTTCATCCAGTAGAGAGAGCTTGCTAAAGACAGAAATAGCCTGTAACGAAAATTCCTCCTTGCTCATCTCCTCATTCCAGTTATTTAAGTCAATGCTCTTTAACTCTTCTTGGGATAGTTCATTGGCAGATAACCATCTCGTGACTAATTCTTTTCTTCTTGGATCGGAGTAACCGCAAAATTTAACAATACCCTTAATTATTTGAGCTGAATAACCTGCCATTCCATACTGATTAATCCACCATTCATTGGCACGTTTTTCGATATGATCCCAATAGGTTCGCTTTCTGTCTGTACCTTCAGCACCTAAGTTTTTATATAAATCTAATTTATTATTCTTTCCAGATAATAGGATATCTTGATCTTTCTTCGTAAGAACCATTGTTGTTGTTGAGCTAATTAGCTTAACAAAACTATTAGCTAATAAATGTTCTAATTGCGTTAAATTAGTACCGGGAACTTCTTCAACAAAAGATTCTAAAATTCTACTGTAAGTATGATAGAGAACTGAATCAGCATTATTAGGTTGCCTGATAAAGAGTAATCGATTAATTTTTAGTAATTCTTTAGCAAGACGCATCATTAGGTGAGTTTTCCCCGACCCTGGCTCACCAATAACTACAACTCCCTGGCTTTGGTGATTCTTGTCATGCTTAATATCATTGATAATATTCTTGAGAGATTCAAATTCAATCTGGTATAGTTTTTTGTAATCTACATGCTCTTGGAAAGGAGTAGCGACTTTAATACTTCCAAAAGGATTGGGCTTGTCTTTTAGATTATCTAGTATGGTATTTGGGGTTGTTTGGCTCATGATTTTTAGATACAGTTGATAGGTGAATTCGGCGTCATATCTAGCCGTATGGGCTAGATGGGGATTGAAGTATTTTTTGTTAACTTTCAGATTCAAACATTTACTTAAGTATTCTAGAGAATAACTGGGCAAATCATGAAAATAAGATTTTGCGAGTTCACAGCTACATTGAGATTTTATGATTTGCCATTCTAGCTCAACTTTCCTAAAACTCTTCTTCAAAACTTGAATATCATGCTTAGCATTATGAAAAATTACTAGTTTAGATTGAGAAACCTTTAAAAAATCAACGATAATCTCTCTAAGGGGTTTGAGATTGAACTTTTTATCATAATTATCAGGATGCTCTTTAGCAAAAGCTTCGTAAACTATTTTTCCTTGGCTGTTGATAATTGCAATTTCCCGAAGCTCGTTTTTGCCTTCGGTGTCGATCACGATGAAGTTCTGTTGTGGATGCATCTGAATTTATTGGATTAGTTCTGTAGCACTGTGCTGTTCTCGCGTGAACTACAAGGCCATTTGTGGCACTATAGAAAATTATCCCTAGTGGGTGTCGTTGGATTGGCAGTGAGTGACCGGAATCTCAATCTAAAAAAAGCATGAAGATAGAGGCGAATCCGGCAATCGCTCTGGAGTGATAGTTTCACAAAATTCTCACGAAATTTTCCTAATTTTTTTTAATGTTCAAAGAAGTTTCACAAATCCTCAAGGGCTGAGTTATCGTCAGAGGTGGTTAGTTAAGCTGGGTTCACGTTGTGCATTAATGAAGCTTATTAATCTTGGATAGACAGATTAATCTCCCTTTTTGTAAAGGGTAAATCTTGATTAATTGCGTCAATTTCTTCTTGTTCCATAACGTTGATTTCATCGATATAGTGCCGCAAAATTTGAGTAAACCGCGCATTATAAAATCGGTGCATACTATGATTCGGCGTTGCCGGAAAACCACGCCGTCTTTTGTGACGCCCACCCGCACCGGGGTCAAACATCTGAATGCCATTGGTAATTCCCCACTCAATCGGCGTGTAGTAACAAGCGTCGAAATGCAGGCAGTCAAATTCCTCAAAACAACCCCAATAGCGACCATAAAGCTGGTCACCCTTATTGATACAAAACGACATACCTACCGGATGGCGGTCATCGCCCTCTCGATAAGCCGCCACTAACAACACGCGATCGCTATAGTTGGGATACAACTGCTCAAAAAACTTGCGCGTGAGATACTTACTCCCCCACATAAACTTGTCGCAGGTGCTGCTGTAGAAGCTATAAATTGAGGGAAACAGGGATTTAGGAATCTCCTCACCCCTGAGAATATCTAAGCGTAGACCGGTTGTTGTAACGGCTTTGCGCTCCCGTTTGATATTGCGGCGCTGATTAGCGTTGAAGACACTGAGATAATCATCAAAGGTCTGAAAGCCTTTGTTTTGCCAAATATAGCTGTGGTGCAGCCAACTGGTAAAACCATGACGTTCTAGGACGGGACGCCATTCAGGGTCAACAAACAGGAAGTGACAGCCACTAATCCGGTTCTGGTCACAAAAATGGTCGATCGCAATCACCATCTGTTCCGTCAGTCGATCCTCGTCTTCTCCCGGTGCGATCAAAAACCGATACCCGGTAGCAGGCGTAAACGGCGTCATCCCTAACAGTTTGGGGTAGTAGCGTATCCCTAAGCGGTGAGATAAATCCGCCCACTGCTGGTCAAAGACAAACTCTCCATAACTGTGACCTTTGATGTAGAAAGGCGCAGCGGCTATGAGCTTTCTATCTCGCCATACGGTGAGGTGATTGGGTAACCACCCGGTTTTTGCCGTTGCACTCCCTGATGTTTCTAGATTGTTCAACCACTCCCACTCTAGGAAAGGGGTCTTCAAGGGCTGGGCGAGGTCATCCCAAGCGGATTGGGGAATGTCTGCCATGCGGTTGACCCAAGTCACGGCATAGTCAAGCTGGGGTTGTTGAACCATGGGGGAAATCCAAGAAAGAAATTGGTTAAGATACCGCGTCATGTAAGGATGTCAGGGTGAGTTCAAGTGGCTCGACCCAGAGGTTGGTTCGGCGCAATCCAGCTCAAAGTGAGTGGTTACTCCGGTAAAAACTGTTTTTAGGTTAACTAATCTTTACGAGCGTTGCAGCCGATAATGCAGAAAGACCTCGTGTTCGATTGTCTGGACACTCAAAAGTTCCAGAGGCCGCGCTAGGTGTGAGAAAAATCCCTCTCCCGCCACTGGCGTTGGTGCGGTTCTACCGCCTAAAATCAACGGGCAAATGGTTAGCCAGAATTCATCAATTAAATCGGCGGCCAAGAGTGCAGCTACCAGTTCACTGCCTCCCAAGAGGGCTAAGCGTTCGACGCCCAATTGGATTAATTGTTGGAAGGCATTATTCCAATCCATCTCGCCTGTGGATGTATCAGCTATTAAAATTCGCTCAAAACTGCCAACGCCCGACGCCTGTTGTTTCTGCCAATGTTGGGCACCCCCTGCTGTTGTCAGTAACCAACGGGGAACCTGTTGACGAAAAAAACGCAATTGGGGGTCAAAATCGGCAGAACCAGAGCAAACAATTTGTACCGGCTGTGGTGGCACACCACCTTGTTGCCGCAGTTGCAGTAATTTGGGATTGGAGATGCCGAGGGTGGTTCCATAGGCGCGGAGTGTATTGGCACCAAACAAGACGCCGTCAGCCAGAGCAATTTGTGTTTCCAGATGGGTTCGATCAGCGGGAGAGGAAAATCGAGCAGGCGATCGCGCCACGTCTGCAATCTTGCCATCAGCACTCATGGCGAGAACAACGGTTGTATGGGGTCGAGGGCTGGCAGAGTGAGAAGACATAACGACTGACTTGAACAAAGACACAAGTTTGAAGATGCTTGAGATTGAGGCTTTTGTTGTAAAACTTGTCTCGAAGCTAAGCCTCCGAGATACACAGAGACTTTGAAGCGTTTTAGGATGGATGAGATGGGGGATTCATCTACTGTATTAATTATGGCTGTTGAGTTTTCAACTTTAATCTGAGAGACATTCTATGGCTAAGCCAGGTCAATCCTCCTTTCGTCGCATTTTGCTGTCGCGCTTATTGCTGCTGAGCGTACCAGTGTTACTTTTGGGGGTGTATGTGACCTACAGAAAAGCACGCTCGACGCTATTGGAAACGGCTCGGCAAAATCTGATCGAGAGCGCCGTGAGAAAGGGACAGAATATTCAACAAGGGGTTGATGCCCTCAAAGCTAACCTGGAGACAGCCAGCGAAAGCCTAGAGTTACAGTCCCAGTCTCCAGAAGCGGATCAACAATTTATCGACAAACTCGCTCAACAATTACCCACCCTGATCGAGTGCGTACAGCTAAGTGAGATTCAAACTAGAAAGCTCGTAGCTAGTACTTGTGGCAACCAAGCGCTCGCCCAAAAAGAGGCAATGTTATGGCCTTGGCAGCGTTCTTTATTGCCACGCAACCGTTCTCCAATTTACGTGACAGCGCTACTTCCTCAAAAACCCTTAACAACAGTAGGCACCAACCTCAACCAAAGCGACTCGACCCATCAACTCTCATTACTGTTCAGTGCACCCGTCTATAACGCTGAGGGTCAACTTCGATATGCTTTGAGTATCCAGTCTTCCTTGGTTCATCCTCAGCCAGCCAAGGCGAGGTCTTTATCGGGCTATCCGGTGGTGATTAATCAGGAAGGGAAAATTTTAGCGCATATCGATCCAGGGCGGATTGGGCGATCAATTGTGCAGGAAAAAGATAGGGGGGCGCTTGAGGAGGTGTTGAGCAAATCACTGGCGGGTCAACAGGATTCTCTACATTTATTTTCTTTTGAAAAAGAGGGCGTCGAACTAGTCGCTGGGTACACGGCGATCGAGAGTCCAATAACGGCTGAGCCTAACCAAAAGTGGACGATTTTATCCATTACGAGCATAGAGAGTGCCCTGTATGGTCTCAAAGATATTCAGCAAGTTTTGCTCATCCTCACCTGCTGCTTAATTGCGGCAAGTTTTTTAGTAACACTTTATGTAGCTCGTGACTTGGCACGTCCTTTAGAAAAACTCAGAGATTACGCCTTACATGAATCTGACCTGCACTCTACTGATCGGATTCCTCGAAACTTTAAAATTCGGGAATTTAACCAATTGTCTGATGCCTTTGAGGGGATGATTTCTCGTCTGAGAGCTTGGGCCGAAGAACTGGAAACAGCTTGGAAAGAGGCACAAACTGCCAACCAACTCAAAAATGAGTTTCTCGCGAATACGTCCCATGAGCTGAGAACGCCTCTCAATGGTATTATTGGCTGTCTGCGATTGGTACGGGATGGTTTTTGTGATGACAAAGAAGAAGAACTCGATTTCTTACAACGAGCCGATGATGCAGCCATTCATTTATTAGGAATTATCAATGATGTTTTGGATATTGCCAAGATTGAAGCCGGAAAGCTCACGGTAGAAACAGAGCCAGTTGACCTGCGAAAAATCCTGAATGAAGTGATTAGTTTACAGGCTGTTCCTATTCAGCAGAAAGGCTTAGAATTCCATACCACAGACTTGGATGAAGTGATTCCTGTGCGTGCCGATCCAGCTAAACTTAAGCAAGTACTGTTAAATGTAGTGGGTAACGCCGTTAAGTTCACTGACTCTGGCAACATTACAATTAATACGCGAATAGAGGCATTCGCTGAAACATTCTCTTCGGTTTCTTTGAATAATGGGGATGAGCGAGGAGAAATCCGTGGTTTTCAGGAAAAGAAGCAAGAACGCTTATCCCTGGCTTCTACAGGTGATGGAAGTATGGATAGTACTCCCGTGGCTCCTTCCTCGCGTGTTGTTGTGACTGTTAAGGATACGGGAATTGGTATCGACCCTACTCAACAGCACAAGCTATTCCGACCTTTTGTGATGGTTGATGGGACGACCACGCGTAAGTGTGGGGGTACAGGTCTTGGTCTTGCCATTTCACGGAATTTAATGGCACTGATGGGAGGTAACATTACCCTTTCTAGTGATGGGGATGGTCACGGGACTCAGGTTGAAATTTCTTTGCCCACGATTGAGCGCTCATTACTATTCTCAGGTGAATCCCAAATATCCAATGATGTTGCTCGGATGTCGGGAGCGGCTGATAATAATGCATAAGACTCAAATGTTATGAGTCAATAAGGATTCGGTCATGGGTAATGGGTAATGGAAAAATATCAAAAATATGACTACCTTCACACAAGCCAACTTATTCCTGAGTACTCAATGCCAAAAAAGCTTGTTTTGCAGCAGCTTGTTCCGCTGCTTTTTTAGAGCGTCCTTGCCCTTCACCCAATCGCTGGTTTTGCAGCCAGACTTCAGCCGTAAAGCGGTGGTCATCCCCATGTACTAAACTAGTTTCTTTAAGGCGATACTCTGGGCGAAGTTTGTAGTGAGCTTGAGTCCATTCTTGGAGAGCATCTTTATAGTTTAGGCGGGCTGGATCTTGGCGCACTTCGGCGGCTAGTTGCTGCAAGTGAGGGTCTAACCAGGGGCGCACCAGTTTCAATGTATGGGTACTCAAGTAAAGTGCTCCTAACACCGCTTCAAAGGCATCTGCTAAGCGTGATGTTTCTCCCGCCACGTCACTCGCTGCACTGCTAGAAAGGAGTAAGTAACGCTCTAATCCATAAACCCTCGCTAACTGGGCAAGGATGCGATCGCTCACCAGTACCGAACGAATTGCCGCAAATTCACCGACTGAAGCGTTGGGATAGGTTTCAAATAACAATTCTGAGGTAGCAATTCGCACAACGGCGTCACCGACGAACTCTAACTGCTCATAGTTAGCTTTGGCAGAAATGCTTGGGTGTGTTAGTGCCAAGTCAAGCAGCGCCCACTGTACTGGAGCCTGATCCGACAACCCTAATTTTTGCACGAATTGCCGTAGTTGTTTCTGACGGCGAGGGTCTATGAGAGTCATGATTCTAAGATGGAAAACGCTTACTTTGACACTCCAACGGTTAAAACACGTTGGATTCTTGGTTCACGGACTCGCCGTTAGACAGCAGGATGGCTCCAACCGCCCAAGAGGGCAAATCTCCCCAAGCGTAAGTTCCGCTATGCCCTAGCGTACACAGTGCTAATTTCAGGATATTGATGGCAGCATTTACGTCCCTATCTTCAATGAACCCACAATGTGGACAGACATGGGTTCTTGTTGATAGGGATTTTTTAACTTTATTTCCGCACTTAGAGCAGTTTTGACTTGTGTTGTGAGGAGCCACGGCAACCGTAAACTTCCCATACTTAAAGCCAAAATATTCTAGCCACTGGCGGAATGTTGACCATCCAGCATCACTGATTGATTTAGCGAGATGCCGATTTTTCACCAGCCCTTTGACATTCAAGTCTTCATAGGCGACCAAATCGTTAGATTGGATGACGGAGTATGCGACTCGCTTGCAATACTCTTTTCGTTGCCTACTTACTCTTAGATGTTTCCGAGCATATCGGGATCTCGCCTTGTGGTAGTTTTTAGACTGCGGTTTGGCACCCTTGACGAACTTCTTGGATTTCTTCCGGTTAGCACGACTGAGCTGGCGTTCTGACTTGCGATAGAACTGAGGGCAAGGTTCTGTATTGCCAATGTTATCGGCAATGAAGAACTTTAATCCCAAGTCAATTCCAATGGCTTGACCTGTTGGTTCAGTCTCTATCCGTACTTTGACATCAATGGCAAATTGAGCGTAGTATCCATCAGCACGTCGAACTAATCTCACTCGCTTAATCTGATTAATGTCATAGTAATTCAGGTCATAGGTTCCCTTTAACTTAAGAGTTCCTATGTTCTTACCGCCCCGGAAAGTAATTGCTTTCCTATTACCAGAAAGCTTCCAGCCACTAGTTTTGTATTCAACTGAGCGGCAGTGCTTCTTGAATTTTGGAAAACCCTTTTTCCCTTTAACTTTCTTCTTGCAGTTGTCGTAAAACCGAGCAATTGCGCTCCAAGTTCGTTCAGCCGCAGCCTGTCGAGCCATTGAGTTGAGTTCCGACGCAAAAGGAAATTCCGCTGCCAGCACTGCACAGTATTTATTGAGGTCAGCCTTCCCTATCCCTTTGTTGTCCAGCCAGAGCCTTAAACATTTGTTTTGGATGAACTGGGTAGTACGAATCGCTTCGTCTATTGCACGGTATTGCGTTTCTTTCCCTTTGACTTTGAACTCGTATACGATCATGGCTCGACCTAGCTCCACTCTCTTATGCTATCAGGATGCGTATAAGAGTACTGTGAAGTTTTATGTTATGACCTTGAAGTTAAATCTGTGGGTCTGCGTAGGGACGGAGCAGACCCACCTTATATCCCACGCTTTCTCATACATGGGTTTTACGGCGTTTTCTATAAGTGAGTTTAAGCAAGTAGACCTAAGATTTTCAAAAATTTGCTGCCAAATTCATTTTTTCCAAAAACTGTCAAATCGGACTTTGTTACCAATCTTAATAATCCCACAAACGCAAAGCTGTTTAAACAACTATCACTGATAACATCCTCACTAGAGGCATAAAATTTTAAAAATTTTTCTATATTATGAAAGTCAGCTTTATCTAATACATATAAGTAATGTAAGAATTCTTGATGATTGATCTCATTGTTAATATGAGCTACAAAAAACTTAAATAAAGCATCGGCTTTGGCTAATTCGTCGAAGCGATCTAAAGCAATAATTAACTTTTCTTCTAAATTCTTTTTATAATCTTGATTAGCAATTACCCGATCAAACTTATTTTTGAAATTATCGTCAGTACTCTCGAATCCCTTCAGGAAAAGTAGCGTTTTCTCCATAAAAAATTGCTCACGAACTGTCAAAAACGTTGTCATTGCAGAATAATCAGTTTCTCAGATCAACATGTTACTGGTCGGTTGATTCTGAATTGAGCAAGTCAATTCAAAAAGAAATTCCAGGCTTAAGCTAAATACTACTGACATAACCTAAGTTCGTCGTAGAATTCAAGTGGCTCAAGCTGACAAAGCAAACAGCAAGTACAAAAACTGTGGTTAGCGCCATCCGGTTTAGGCTAACTAACGAGTCATGTCGAGATGCAGAAACTCAAAGTGAGAACCTAAAGTCCTGTCCGGAGGTTCAAAAAAGGAGAGAGTCGGGCATAAGCCGGGTTCTGTTCTCCACAGCAGCAAAACTCCTGGGAGGGCAGTTATCTATCTGGGACATCTGTTACCAGATGCCTCTAGCGGTTCTTTTCGGCGGAACTGGGAAAAGACCAACCGTAGTTCCTACGACCTTGCTCCCAACCGGGGTTTACCGAGCCAGCACCTCTCGATGCTGCTGGTGCGCTCTTACCGCACCTTTGCACCCTTACCCTCAACAAAGTATGAAGGGTAAAGTACGAAATCTTAAGTTTCATGCTTCATCCCTCAGACTTGAGAAGGCGGTATGTTTCTGTGGCACTATCCTCACGGTCACCCGCACTGGGCGTTACCCAGCAAGTTTGGCCTTTCGGGAGCCCGGACTTTCCTCAGACTCTACGAGAACGCGAGTCCGCAACTGCCTTCGCCTACTCTCTCCTAATCCAGTCTAATCGCCGTTAGGCATTAGCTGTTAGCTTTTGACAAAGAAAGGAGTGATCGAGTATGGGTTTCGCTTTAGAGAAGAGGTGAGGAGCGAAAGGTTCGTCGATGATTGCGGGAAGTAAAGATGAAAAATTCTCCCATCCTCCTCAAGCTGTGGTTCCACTCGGTTTTTGCCAGTCCATGACTTCGTCAGTTCCGTTTAGGACTTCTTTTTCGGCAGTGGTGTCAAGGCAATGAGCAAGGCTTTTGTCCAGCGTAACTTTTTAGGAATTAGCTTACAATTCACGAAACAGGAACGCTCTCCTGCTCCCGGTTGAGAGATTTTAAAGGATAATCGCAGGGTAAATGGCTCAGATTTTTTAGAGGCTTTTTTGAGCTTTTCTACCTTAAATAAGTTGCCGTTGATGTCTTTGTCATCACTCAACTCTTCGTCAATTTTTTGATTGGCAACAATGATACTGGGAACTTGCTTTTGCGGTATTTCGGCTAGTCCTTTACTGACCCGAATGATGCGACTCACATTTCCTTCATAATTCGTAATAGAACTTTCATCCCAATTGACTCGAATCGTGATCGCAGACTCCTCGGAAGATTTGTTTTTTATACCAATTCTTAGCCTTTTTAAATCATCGAGTTGATAACTGGGCTTGAGCTTTTTAAAGTCGATATCTACTAGATCTTTGATTCCATTATTAGTGAGTTCATCATTCACAAAGGCATTATCTAATTCTAAGGTAATTTGAGTTTCTAAAGATTGATAGGCTTTATAAAATACATAAATAACAATGATGATATAAACCGTAAAAACTAATAAATTACGACTATCCATGACTGGTCAACCTCTGCAAAAATTTACAATTAAAAGTTAAAAATTGCGCTATTTATAAAACACAATCAATAAAAAATACCTTTTTAAATAAATGATATATTGACTTGTTTTCTGAATTTATTCGTATTTCAATCATTGTTAATAGAGTAAAAATTCTTAAACCAACCCCGACGCCAGAAAAAGAAGAATAGAGCCATCGCGATCGTCACCATTATCCCCCAACATACAAAATAGCCACTCTTCATCTTAAGTTCTGGCATGTATTCAAAATTCATACCATAAACTCCAGCAATAAACGTGAGTGGGATAAAAATCGATGACATTACGGTCAAAAATTTCATCACTTCATTCATCTTATTGCTGACTGAAGACAGATAAACATCCATTAGACCTGAAGCTAGTTCGCGATAAGTTTCCACCATATCCATTACTTGGACTGCGTGATCATAACAGTCTCGCAGATATATTGAAACCTCGGAACCAATTAGGTTACTTCCACCACGAATCAAGGTATTAATCGCATCTCGCTGAGGCCAAATTGACCGACGCAATGCCAACAATTCTCGCCTGACTTGGTAGATTTTTTCCAAAGTCTGGGGTGTTGGGTTGAGCATAACCTCATTCTCCAACGCTTCGATGCGCTCACCATAGTCTTCTAGTACGGGGAAAAACCCATCGATTACCGCGTCTAAAAGGGTATAGGCTAAATAATCGGGTCCGGCTTTGCGAACACTGCCTTTGTTGGTGCGAATGCGATCGCGCACAGGGCCAAAGCAATCTCGTTGGGGTTCCTCCTGTACAGTAAGTAAATAATGTTTGCCTAATACAAAACTGACTTGCTCAATCCAAAAGCCATCTCCCTTGTCTTTGAGCATTACCATCTGGGCAATGATTACTAACTGATCATCGTAATCTTCCACTTTCGGGCGTTGAGGTACATTAACCACATCTTCCAGCACAAGGGGATGCAAATCAAATACTTTACCCAATTGCTTTAAGATATCTTCACTACCTAAACCGCTAACATCAACCCAAGAAACTGACTCGGTATCTAGGTAAGATCCACAGTCTTCCGGCCTAGTAAGCTGAATACGAGTAGCACTGGAGTCGTTGTAGTCAATTAAAACAATCTTAGAGGGTGCGGCGTCTTGTCCAATCGTCAGTGTCCCCGGTAAAGTTCCGGGTTTATCGTAGAAGTAATCAAATAAATCTTCTTCTTCTTCTTTTTCTTCGGTTTGTGTAGCTAACTCTAAATCCGGGACACGCCTTTCTCTCATGTGCATCTACCTCCTGTTCATTATTTACTTAATTTTTCATATTAGCGTCATCCAAAACTTTTTTCTATCAATTTAATTTCCTCCTTAAGCCCCTCCGAATGAATCCATCCAACATATCCTACAAATTCACAGTTATTTTCCCTGTCAAAAATATAAACATAATGAATTTTCAAAGGATTGTTACAAAAACGGAGTATTCCGCTACCATCTCTAAACTTTAACTCAGCAAGAGTATTATCTATAAAAGCACGGCGGCTCAGTTGCATCGCATCATTGGTCATGCCAGGTACTTTATGTAATCTAGAAACCACCTTCTGTATCATAGGGGTTTCTAAACCCAGAAGATTATCTGTGACTAAACGAGCTGTTTGCTGACATTGCCAGTAGCCGACATGAGCATCAGCTCCTCCTATCGCCATAGCTGCATCCACTTGACCAACAGTACGGGCAGCTTTTTCGGCTAGGTTAGCATCAGTTGAAATATACTCATCTCGTAAAACTAGATTTTCAAAGGAGTTTAGGTTTAAACTTGAACGCAAAGGATAGGCAACAACATCTGAAGAATGAATAATATTTATCCATCTCAAATGTTCATTTTGATAAGTGTTAGCAAATTGTTTAATCTTGTTTGGGTTAACTTCTAACATAATGTTTAAAAACAAAATGGGCGAACCCATTGTCGTTATACTTTTTAGCTTAACTTTATTCAATTCTCCAGACTCGCTAAAACCATTAAGCATTGAGCGAATATAAATAGCTGGATCTTTTTCTAGAGAACTAAATCTTTCCGAAAATAGAACATCCCACAAGATGACGCTTCCTAGAGAGTGAGTTACTATATGTAGTTCAGTTTCTTCGGGATTATTTTTTATAAACTCATGGAGTTGATCTGCAATAAGTTTTCTAATATAAGTACCACGTTCAGGATTAAAGTAACTAAAAAAATCACCAACAAACTCCGAGAGAAATCCTTCTCTAAATTGTCGGTAGCGAAAGAGATTATCAATATCAGCCTGTTTATATTCTCTCTGGGCTTCTTGTAAGTCTTGATGAATCCAGTTCCAAATCTTGCCGACATCCCTTAATACATCTCCCCAAAAACTAGAGTAAAAATGGGGAAAGGATTTTTTTTGTTGGTCAAACTCTTCCTTAATTAAGTTTTTCAACTTATCTGCATATTTCACATCGTGTGTGGCGACACCATGAATGAAAAATACTAGCATTGTCGGTCAATCAGCCTCTAAAGCTGCCATTGTTTAATCCAGTATTACTACAAAGATCCGTAAACGCAACAAAAAAGCAGCATATCTAAAGAGATAAGCTGCTCTTAAGGATTCTTACCTACAAGGCTGTGGACTACATCATACCCATGCCGCCCATGCCGCCCATGCCGCCCATGCCGCCCATGCCGCCCATGCCGCCCATGCCGCCCATGTCAGGGGCAGCGGCTTTTTTCTCAGGCTTCTCGACAACCAGGGCTTCGGTCGTTAAGACCATACCAGCAATAGAACCAGCATTTTGAAGCGCCGATCGCACAACCTTAGCGGGGTCGATAATGCCCGTTGCAATCAGGTCTTCATATTTGCCAGTGGCAGCATTGTAGCCAATATTGACATCGCTAGTCCGCACCTTCTCAACGATGACGGAACCTTCGACACCTGCGTTATCGGCCATCTGGCGTAGGGGGGCTTCTAATGCCTTGGCGACGATATCCGCGCCGATTTTTTCTTCCTCACCGAGACTCTGTTTGATATCGCCAATTTTCGGAATTAAGCGAATCAACGTGGTACCACCGCCAGGGACGATGCCTTCATCGACTGCTGCTTTTGTCGCATTGAGGGCGTCTTCAATCCGAAGTTTACGGTCTTTGAGTTCGGTTTCAGTGGCAGCCCCGACCTTAATCACGGCAACACCACCAGCAAGTTTGGCGATCCGTTCTTGCAGTTTTTCTTTATCGTATTCTGAGTCGGTTTCTGCCAACTGCTTACGGATTTGAACAATCCGCTTCTGTACGTCTGCCGTATTTTCGTCACCGGAGACGATAGTCGTAGAGTCTTTATCAATGGTGATTTTCCGCGCTGTTCCCAGCATATCCGGGGTCACCGTATCGAGGCTTAAGCCAATTTCTTCAGAAATTAACTGACCGCCAGTGAGTGTGGCAATATCTTGCAGCAGGGCTTTGCGGCGATCGCCAAATCCAGGCGCTTTGATCGCGGCAGCACTCAAGACACCCCGTGCTTTGTTCACTACCAAGGTGGCTAACGCTTCCCCTTCTAAGTCTTCTGCAATAATCAGCAGCGGTTGACCGGCCCGCGCCATCTTTTCCAACACCGGAACCAAGTCCTGGATGCTGCTAATCTTTTTGTCGGTAATCAGGATGCGAGGATTGTCATATTCCACCGTCATCCGTTCTTGATCCGTCACGAAGTAGGGGGAAATATAGCCCCGGTCAATCTGCATCCCTTCCACGACTTCGAGTTCAGTGGAGAGGGATTTAGACTCTTCAACGGTAATAACACCGTCTTTGGTAACTTTCTCCATCGCCTCGGAGATCATCCGACCGACTTCTTCGTCGTTACCCGCAGAAACGGTGGCAACTTGAGCGATCGCACTTCCTTCCACGGGTTTCGCCATGGCCTCAATTTCTTTGACCAAATGCGCGATCGTTTTGTCGATACCCCGACGCACAGCAACAGGATTCGCACCTGCCGCGACGTTCTTGAGACCTTCCCGAATCAGCGCCTGAGCAAGAACCGTAGCTGTTGTAGTACCATCACCCGCAATTTCTTTAGTCCTGGAAGCCACTTCTTGAATGAGTCGAGCACCCGTATTTTCTAAGGGGTCTTCCAGTTCAATTTCTTTAGCAACGGTAATTCCATCGTTGACAATTTGGGGTGCCCCATAGGACTTTTCTAACAGAACATTCCGACCTCTAGGGCCTAAGGTAATGCGGACAGCATCAGCCAGAGCGTTAACGCCCCGCTCTAAAGCTCGTCTTGATTCTTCGTTAAACGAAACGATTTTTGCCATAAGTTTCCTGTGTTTCGTCGTGTCTCCATTAGCCAATTTAGCACTCTACAGGTCTGAGTGCTAAGTTAATGAGGAATTTAAGAGTGACCCAATCCGCATCTGCAACCCCAATCTCTGTTTATCTCCTCTTGTTCCGCACTCTGTGAACTCTGTGCCTGGAGTGGTTGGTTTCACAAAACGAGGTACCCAACCCCAATGAACCATGAACTGCACAAGTAGCAAACACTAGAAACGGGACGCCTGCGGTTGCCTACCGCAAGCGTAACCGTCACAGGCAAAAATTTACCGAATCTAAGCTTTTTGAGTGCCCAGGTAAACGGGTAAGTCCGACAAACGGCTAGGCCATTACCATGCCACCATCAACATTAAACACCTGCCCGGTAATGTAAGCGGCGGCTGGGTCAGCCGCCAAAAACCGAATCATTCCAGCCACTTCTTCGGGTGCACCGTAACGACCTAAGGGGATGTATTTGAGAATTTCATCGGATTTGAGACCACTGGTCATATCTGTGGCAATAAATCCCGGTGCTACAGCATTTACAGTAATGCCACGAGTAGCCAACTCCTTCGCTACCGTTTTGGTAAATCCAATCACACCTGCCTTCGCTGCACTGTAATTCGCCTGACCGGGGTTTCCCATCTGCCCTGCCACCGATGTAATGTTGATAATGCGACCAGACTTCTGCTTGAGCATGACTTTGCTCACAGCTCTAGTACACAAAAAAACGCCAGTTAGGTTTAGGTCAATCACCGCTTGCCAGTCTTCGGGTTTCATTCGCAGAAGTAGGGTGTCACGGGTAATGCCCGCATTGTTAACGAGGATATCAACACGACCCAACTTTTCTAGGGTCTGATTGACGAGGGCATCTACCTGATCGAGCTTAGAAACATCCGCCTGAAGTGCGATCGCATTTCCTCCCATGTCCGTAATTGCCGCCACCACCTCTTCGGCAGCCGGACTAGAAGTGGCATAGTTGACCACTACCTTGGCTCCCTCAGAAGCCAGCGCTAAGGCTGTTGCTCGACCAATACCACGGGAGGCTCCCGTAATAATAGCCACGCGCTCCTGTAACCGTAGTGAAGATGTTGGTAAGTCTTCCATGAAAAATTCCTCTTGATTTTGAAATATCTGCCTGATTCAGCTCTCAGAATTTTGCACTAGAATCGAGCAGAAACCCTAACGAGAGGAATTTTTTTCTATGACGGTTAAGAAGCAGTTCAGTAGCTTTGAAGATTTACTCTCTGGCTCGGATGTACCTGTATTAGTCGATTTTTATGCGACTTGGTGTGGCCCCTGTCAGATGATGGCTCCGATCCTGGATCAAGTCAACGCTCAGCTCAAGGGTCGCTTACAAGTCGTCAAAATTGACTCCGATAAATATCCTCAGCTAGCGTCGCAGTATCAAATTCATGCTTTGCCAACCTTAGTTCTGTTTAAAAACGGTCAGCCGGTAGATCGGATTGAAGGGGTCTTACCGGCTGAGCAGATTCTCTTACGATTACAAGCCTTGGTTTAGAGGTTAGCTGTCTTTTAAACTACTCTCTATCGCCAAATTCCTGAGCCGCCTCCCAGCTTTGATTCAGAGGGCCCAGAAGATTCAGGAGAGTCACACACCCGGTGTAGATTCTTGAGAATCACTCGCAGAAGTAGCCGCCTTATTCTGATCCTGAAGCCGTTTTTCCCGTTTTTTGCGATCGGCCTGAATGGCATCTTCGATCACAAGTCGCACCTGTTCCATTTTTTGCAGGTTGCTGCGGTACAATTCTAGGTCTTTTTGCAACTTCTCTTCAGGGAGGTGTAAGCCATCACTAATTTTCTTTAGAGCCTCAGTCCGCCGCTTTTCGTCCTGAACCAACTCGGAATCCGCTTTTTCGAGGAGTGTATATAGGCCAATCGCAAATAGGCGGCTGTATTTAAATTTAGGATTTTCTGCGATCGCGGCGACTGTGGCATACAAATCCCCTAAAGTATCTTGGGGTCTTGGTGCGCTTAACCAGGAAACTAATTCTTCCCCTGTTACACGCTGTGCCATGGACTCCAGCCATTGGGCATCTTGCTTGTACTGTTCTGGGTTGTTCCCCACCGACTGACACAGGGCATCAAAAATGGAAGCTTTATCTCGTTCCGGTCGGTAGCCCTCCATGAAGCGGTTAAAGGATGTCACAACCCCCAACGCATAGATGGGCTCGTAGTGAAAATCAACATTGACCGATAGCAAATGCATCTCGACCATCAACTCTTCGACCACCCGTCGGAAGATCGAGTTAACAGGGCGGGTGTGATGGTTGTAAAAGTCTCGTTTAGTATCTGAGACTGTGCGAAGGTTATTCACAAAGCAGACTGTAAGGGGGGACGTAAAACTATTGTCTCGCTTAAGGACACGTTTGCCAAGGTGAAGAGAACCAAAAGGGAGGTGATGAGCTACAATCCGGGATCGCAGAGCCTTGAAGCTAGAGCGTGAATAAAACTCTCAATCTTCTACCCTTGAGAGTCGCTCAACGTCTATACTTTCAACCTTCTACCCTGATGACCCATTCTGCTGAATTGATTACCTTAGCACGCTACATGGCGGGTGAATTTGACAATCGACAACAAGCCATCGCCGACCCCGTCTGGTATGTTCACCTCCGCCTGTGGCTGCGACCGGTACCCTTGTTTACCGAAGACAGCCTGACCTTATTTGCTGAACAGGCTAATATTGTTAACCTCGATCAACCCTACCGTCCACGCATTCTGAGGCTGTATCCCAACCCAACGACACCAGCCTCTTTACAAGTGCAGTTTTATATGCTTAAGAACCCAGACGCGATCCGAGGTGCTGGTCGTAATCCAGAATTATTAAAGCAGCTCACAACTGCACAAATTGAGTTTTTACCGGGCTGTACTCTTAGCGTGAAACAGCGTCTAGTTTCTCCTAATGCTTATGAATTCTCAGCGTTCTCAGCAACGAATACGCCCTGTAGTTTTAGCTATCAAGGCAAAGATTACCAAATTTCCCTAGGATTTGAGGCTACACCTGAGGAATTTCGCAGCTATGACAAAGGCATTGACCCAGCGACCGGAAAAGCCACATGGGGAGCCTTACTCGGTCCTTTCTGCTTCACCAAACGTCAAGATTTTGCCCACGAGTTACCGCTCTAAAGAGTTACAGGTTGGCAGGAAAAGTCAGTTGCAGGTTTCAGCCAACCTTCAACCTTCTAACTATCAATCTTCTAACCTTTTACCCTCAACCCTTTCAAGTGGCCATGCTCCGGGGAACTCCTTCCAAGGCTTCTTCCTCCGTTTCAAAGATTTCAAACACGGAGTCCATCATGGTGACCTCAAAGACCAGTTTGGCTTCTGGATGCACGTTACAAATACGGAAACTCCCTTTCACTTTGTCAGCATCTCGCATTCCTGCGACTAGGGACGTTAAACCGGAACTATCAATGAAGTTAACCTGACTCAGATTAACAATCACATGACGGCTAAGTTTAGAAATACACTCTTGCAACTTCAAACGAAATTGCCAAGCCGTAGTGATGTCCAAGCGTCCGACAGGTGCTAAAACAATAACAGTTGTACCATCTTTGGTGGTGTGTGTTTTCTGGTCAATATGAATCATCAATACCTCCTTGCAGCAGCAGCCCCCCTTGAAGCTCAAGAGGAGCAACATTTGGTTGCGGACTTGGTGCCTGAATTAAACTTGGAAAACTCAGTTGAAACAACGCTCAACCTTGTTACGTGCGACAAATACTCACCTCACGTTAGTTTAACTCAGATATCTTCAATCATGAGGTTAAAGGCGTCCAGTTAGACCAGTCTTGGGGCTTGAGAAATATCTCGTACAACTCAGCTTCAGGGGTATTCGGTTCAGGTTTGTAGCTGTATTCCCAACGCACTAAGGGGGGTAGAGACATAAGGATGGACTCCGTGCGCCCGTTCGTTTGTAGACCAAAGATGGTACCCCGGTCATAGACCAAATTAAATTCTACATAGCGACCCCGGCGATAAAGCTGGAAGTTCCGCTCTCTGTCGCCATACTCTAGCCCTTGACGGCGCTCAACAATGGGCACATAAGCGGGTAAAAAGGATGACGAGCATTCCTGGATAAAGGCAAATAAATCTTCCCATCTGCGTGGCGCTAAAGCCCCCAATCGGTCACTATAAATGGCCGCGGGACTATCTTTGTGAGGACCACGATACAGTTGACCTGTTCCATCTTGATAGTCAAAGAAGAGTCCGCCAACACCCCGCGTTTCTTGGCGGTGTTTTAAATAAAAGTACTCATCACACCAGCGCTTGAATACAGGATAATACTCCGAGTGGTGATTATCACAAGCTCCTTTGAGGGTGCGATGGAAATGAGCCGCGTCTTCGGCAAAGGGATAATAAGGAGTTAAATCGGCTCCTCCTCCAAACCACCAGACCGGACCCGCTTCAAAATAACGATAATTCAGGTGAACTGTGGGGATATAGGGATTGCGAGGGTGCAACACCATGGACGTACCAGTTGCAAAAAAGCCATGTCCAGCCGCCTCTGGACGCTGAGCCAGGATAGAGGGAGGGAGTTGCTCACCCCAAACCTCGGAAAAGTTAACTCCACCCTGCTCAAATACAGCACCATCGCGGATGACACGGGAACGACCACCGCCACCCTCTTCTCGATCCCAGACATCTTCCTGAAATTGGCTAGCCCCATCTAGCTTTTCTAAAGCCTGACAAATTGTATCTTGGAGCTGTAGCATCAACTGCTTGACTCGTTCTCTGGAGTCAGCAGGTGGTAAAGAAGGCGAAACCTGAGGAGTAGTCGTTGCGTCCGTCTGAAAAGCTGTCATAATCTCAATTCAATGGAGTTAACCCAAAATAGTTCACCCAAAAGCGGGTAGCCCCTGATGGGCATCGTGATGGTTTGACTTTACTTAGACTATCTCGGATTGGTTCTTTTAAAGATATGCAGTCTTCCTGATTTAGTGTCTGGTTACAAACCTTAAACAAAGACGAACCTTAATTGTCTTTCAAGATTTGCGCTCATATCCTAAGTAAGGGGATTTTACCCGCAACACCATTTGCTTAGAATGAGAGGTTGGCCTGAGCGTTCGTTGGAGGAGGTATCTGGTGATTCTCAATTTTTCCTTCAAATTAATTGCTGGTCGAGAGGGGATTTGGTGCAAGTTCGCGCTTTTTAGAACCTATCGGGCCTTAAGTACTGCTCCTGTAGACGTTCTGTGGCAAAAAATCATCAATTTAGCGGATGTTTCTTGGCATCCTTTACTATCTAGTACCAATGCTCCAAGCGGGTTAATTGCTAAACCAGGAATTATTTATCAGGTGGTCACTCGTTTAATCCCGATTCCAGTCCGAATTTTTGTTGAGCGTGTTCGACCGGGTGAATTACTCAGTGTGCGTGTGCTGGCAATCCCAGGCGTGGAAAAACTGGTAACTTACCAAATTGAATCCACCGTTTGCGGGACTTATGTATCCTATTCGGTGACGCTACGAGGCTGGTTGTCCCCTTTAATTTGGTGGTTCATTCGCCCTTATGCAGCGCGAGTGGCCTCTGAATTAGCACAAGCCGCCGAACAGATAGCCGCTTTGTAGAAGAAATCCCTACTCCGGCTTCTGAACTGAAGTTAAACCTAATTTGGCTCACAGTCCTGATTCACCCGCGAAACGTCTGAAACCTCTATAACTCTCACCGGGTTCAGCTCATGGCGATTACGTGATACGTAACGGCGACGTGGCTGTACCTCTCATTGCCTCATCAATTACCCGATACTGTAAGCTACAATTATTAAGAAATCTTTAGCAGAATTTTTTACCCCTGCCTACTCATTCTGTGACGCTTCTATGGCTCTTCCTATTCGTAACGTTGCTATCATTGCCCACGTCGATCACGGCAAAACCACTCTTGTTGATGCCCTTCTCAAACAATCTGGCATTTTCCGCGAAGGGGAAGACGTTCCAGACTGCGTCATGGACTCCAACGATTTAGAGCGGGAACGGGGCATTACAATTCTTTCCAAAAACACCGCCGTTCGCTACAAAGAAACATTAATCAACATTGTTGATACCCCCGGTCACGCTGACTTTGGTGGTGAGGTTGAGCGAGTGTTGGGGATGGTGGATGGCTGCATTCTCATTGTGGATGCCAATGAAGGGCCAATGCCTCAGACCCGGTTCGTGCTGAAAAAAGCCTTGGAAAAGGGACTGCGCCCCATTGTGGTCGTCAATAAAATTGACCGACCCCAAGCTGACCCCCACGGTGCCGTTGATAAAGTCTTAGACCTGTTCCTAGAATTAGGTGCAGACGATGACCAGTGTGAGTTTCCCTATCTGTTTGCCTCAGGGCTAGAAGGCTACGCCAAAGAAGATTTGGACGCCCAAGGCGTGGATATGCAACCTATGTTTGAGGCTATCTTACGTCATGTCCCCCCACCTGTTGGGGATGTCACTAAGCCCTTACAACTACAAGTGACCACCCTCGACTACTCTGAATATGTCGGTCGGATCGTGATTGGTCGCATCCACAATGGCACGATCAAAGCGGGTCAGCAAGCCGCTCTTGTAACAGAAACAGGAGCAGTTGTCAAGGGGAAAATTACCAAACTGATGGGCTTTGAAGGACTCAAGCGCATCGACCTCGAAGAAGCCTCAGCCGGGAACATCGTCGCTGTTGCTGGGTTTGCCAATGCCAACATTGGGGAAACGATTACTTGCCCCAATGAACCGCAAGCCTTACCGCTGATTAAGGTGGATGAGCCAACCTTGCAGATGACCTTCTCGGTAAATGATTCGCCGTTTGCGGGTCAGGAAGGGGATTTTGTGACCTCGCGGCAATTGCGCGATCGCTTGATTCGAGAATTGGAAACCAACGTCGCCCTGCGCGTCGAAGAAACCGACTCTCCCGATAAATTCCTGGTTTCGGGTCGCGGTGAACTGCACTTGGGTATCCTCATCGAAACCATGCGTCGTGAGGGGTATGAGTTTCAGGTTTCCCAGCCCCAAGTGATCTACCGAGAAGTCAGTGGTCAACCCTGCGAACCTTATGAGCTGTTGGTGCTAGATGTACCTGAAGCGGCTGTGGGCGGCTGTATTGAACGCCTCGGTCAGCGCAAGGGCGAAATGCAGGACATGCAGGTTGGTGGCAATAGTCGCACTCAACTAGAGTTTGTGATTCCAGCGCGGGGTTTAATTGGATTCCGAGGTGAGTTCATGCGCCTGACACGGGGTGAGGGCATCATGAATCACAGCTTCCTGGATTATCGTCCTTTCTCCGGTGATGTTGAAACCCGCCGCAATGGGGTGATCATCTCCTTTGAGGAAGGAGTGGCAACCTTCTACGCGATGAAGAACGGGGAAGACCGGGGAGTGTTCTTTATTACACCGGGTACCAAGGTGTACAAGGGCATGATTGTTGGAGAACACAACCGCCCTCAAGACCTGGATCTGAATGTTTGTAAGACCAAGCAGCTAACGAACCACCGTTCTGCGACGGGGGATGAACTCGTGCAGTTGCAAGCGCCGATGGAAATGAGTTTAGAGCGTGCGCTGGAATACATCGGATCGGATGAACTGGTGGAAGTCACACCGAAGTCGGTGCGCTTGCGGAAGGTGACCAAAAAACTGGTGAAGCGTTAACGCTTTGATTAAGCCATAGTCGTCCGCAGGTTGAATCCAAAGGCGATATCAACAAATTTTTGGGGGAGGGTGATTGCACTCTCCCCCAATTGTTATTTTGGCCCCTTCTTCCCTTCTGCCATCTGCCTCCTGCCTCCTCGTATGAGATCCGGTGCCTTTCTTGTAATCTTGGGCAGGAAAGGGAGTAATTACAAATTCCCCGAAACTACACCTGACTTAACATCTTGTAAATCAGCACGGCGACTGAACAGTTTGAAATAAAGACCAACAAAAAATTGTTTGATCGGAAACGTCACAAAGGTTAAAGGATTAATCGTAACGATAATATTCCGCACATCTCGAACCGCCAGATTGACAATTTGCTTTGCTACCCAATCTCCTGACATCACCCCAATCGGATTGAGATTACTCTTAAATGGCCCTAAAATCAGTTTTCGCACCACACAGGGCGCATCCAGACGCCGCAGGGTTACCAAGTCTCCTAGTGCCCGTTTGCTGAGTTCGTACAGGGGACTAAACGCAGGAGAGGCTTCGGCTTCTGAGGTATTCACCCAAACTTCTTTGGTTGCCATCTCTTCGTTGGTGCGGACAGTGCTAAAAAACAGTTCCATTAACCGCCAACTGGAAAAGGTATTAATTTCATAAGATTGTGCGATCGCATCTGCCGTCCTCTCCCCATGCACGTTAATTCCGTGATTAAGAATCAGAATATCTACAGTTTCCAAAATGGCTGCCAAGTCAGATTCTTGTCCTACCTGCCAAGTCATTGTTTTGACGGGCAGATTTTCACCTTTCACGGTTAGGCTAACAGATTGCTCCCTAGAGGTAAGAGCCATAACTTTCGCCCCACGTTCATGAAGAGTAGCCAGAAGTGCTCGCCCCAGAGTTCCAGATGCTCCAGTCACCGCCACGGTTTTACCTTTAAGCGAAAGAGCTGTTCCCATGAGCTGATCCACTAACGTCAACGTACCGCAATAGTAAGCCTTTTGGTTATCAAAGTGATGTCGCCAGTGATAGGTGCGATTGACGAACCAACGAGACGGTGGAGTCAGAAATTGTCCGGGACGGTGGGTGACATCGGTTAATTCCTCAGCCCATTTAATCCCACTTCCCCGTGCGATGGCACTGAATAAAAAGCTAAGTGTATAAAGACAACCCAATAAAGCCGCCCAATGCTGCTCTGGTGCGAAGGTATAGGCAACCCCCCACAGCAATAACCCCAACAGCAACATGACTAGGGCTTCTGGCACGTCATTGCGCCAATGCGCTTCCCGATAAATCGTGTCACTGACAGCCGTTAAATCCGGACGAAAAACGCGGTGATGCCACACATGTAGCCGATACAGAGGAGTCCAATAATGAGCCAAGAGGTGGTAAAAGTCTCGCACTACTTCTGCCCACAAGACAGAACCCAGTCCCCACGCTGTCATCGCCATCAACGAAGTCACCATACTCAAATCTCACACACCTTTAGTGACCACTTCACTACAAAACGTCTCAAAAAATTAAAGTATGCCCATCAAAGTATAAGAAATTTAATAATCTCAGATACAATGAAGCTGCAAGTAGTGCTTATTACAGTCCTATTTTCTCCCGATTGCCTACGGCACCAGCTATCTTCGTAGCGGTAGCCATAGCGCAGCGTTAGCGAAGAATGAGCGTCCTCTCGGCGTGATACTAGCTAATCGCTGTCTGAATGCGAAAGTGGCGGAGTATGGTGTTATCTCCTAACCTAGTTTCTTAATGATTGTTGATAAGTATGGGGAGTGAACCCTCGTAAATTATGCCGGAGAATTACTGGTCAGAAGATGAGTCTGGTAGTGAACTAGACCCGATTAGCTCACTGTTATCGGATTTCGAGGAGGAAGAATTTGAAAATGACTTCTTCTTTCAAGGGCTAGAAGGACGCCGACAGAAAGCGGCTGTGGTACTCACCTTCCTATGGGGAGGAATTATCTTACTTCATTTAGTGTCCTGGGGTTCTTACTTAATTTGGGGCTTAACAGCGCTATTAGGGATTCAGGCGGTACGGTTCTTGTTCGCTCGACCCCGAAAGACGCCTGAACCACTCTGGGATGATGCTCAGGCAAATTTACCGTTTGTGTCTCTCCTCGTGGCAGCCAAAAATGAAGAGGCTGTGATCACGAATCTCGTCAAAATGCTGTGTAATTTAGATTACCCTAAAAGTCGTTATGAAGTCTGGGTAATCGACGATTACAGCACTGATAAAACACCTGCCTTATTAGACCAGTTAGCGACAGAATACACCCAGTTGAAAGTTTTGCATCGGAGTGAGGGGGCCGGGGGCGGCAAATCAGGCGCACTCAATCAGGTTTTGCCCCTCACCAAGGGCGAGATTGTTGGGGTATTTGATGCCGATGCTAGGGTACCGAAAGATGTATTGCGGGGTATGCTGCCCTTATTTGGCAAGCCGCAAGTCGGTGCTGTGCAGGTTCGGAAAGCGATCGCGAATGCTTCGGTAAATTTCTGGACACGAGGGCAGATGGCCGAAATGGCTCTCGATACCTTTATCCAACAGCAGCGCATCGCCATTGGTGGCATAGGAGAATTGCGGGGTAACGGTCAATTTGTGCGTCGAGCCGCTTTAGAGCGTTGCGGGGGTTGGAACGAACAAACCATCACGGACGACTTGGATTTGACCATTCGCTTGCACTTGGACAAGTGGGATATCCAGTTTCTGGACTTCCCGCCTGTGGAAGAAGAAGGTGTGACAACAGCCGTAGCGCTGTGGCATCAGCGCAACCGTTGGGGAGAAGGAGGATATCAGCGCTATCTAGACTACTGGCGATTGATTGTTAGTAATCGGATGGGCACATTAAAAACACTGGATTTGTTCTCGTTCATGATTATCCAGTACCTGTTGCCAGCAGCAGCCTTACCCGATTTTTTAATGGCTCTGGCTCGTCACAATCCACCGGTTCTTACCCCTCTGAGCGGATTGGCTCTCACGCTGCCCGCGATCGGAATGTTCGTTGGACTGTTACGCACCAAACGTAACGAACCCTTTAATATTTCGACCGGGTTAGTTACCCTCTTGCAGACACTACGCGGCACCTTTTACATGTTTCACTGGATGCTCGTGATTGGCGGGATGACAGCGCGAATTTCTGTGCGCCCCAAGCGGCTTAAATGGGTGAAAACAGTACATCAAGGTACTGACGAAGAAACCTTGGAGTTTGAAGCGAATCGCTAGAATTTTGATTTAAAATTGACAGTCCCCGTCCTTACTCTTGTTGAGGGCGGGGATGATTTCTAGCGATATTCAATGGCTATTCTAGAACGGAATATCTTCGTCTTCATCCCATTGCAACTCCTCCAACCGCTTCGAGATTTGGGAATTTTGGAGGGCTGTTAACTCGCCCTCTTGCCACTGGTAATGAGTGGATCTTTGAATTAAACGAGTTTTATCCTGATCATCTTCTTGTGTTTGCTCTACCGCTAGAGGCTGAGTCGCCTTTTCTATAGCGTCCTCGAATTCCCAGGACTGAATACTTGCAGGTTCACGCTTGCTGGAATCATCACTTAAATCGACAATATCTCCCTCAAAAAATAACTTGAGGTTTCCCAGCGCTTTCTCAATTTCTCCCGCATCTACATCTATAGGTTCGACTGAGAGCGGCTGTGGAGATTCAATGGATGGTAAAGGCGCAGGAGCCTCTGTTGTGACATTACGGTGATGCTCTTGATGAATGGGGAAATTTGCTTTTTCCAAGAGGGCAGTATTTTCGGTTTTGGCATAAACTTCAGCGACTCTTTCTCCCTCTGGGAGTACCGATAATACCTGCCTTGCTATTTGGTTAGAGGTTTCGTTGGTAATACGTTGGCTAACCGTAACTTGTGATGTTGGCTCAATGATAGGTTGAACACTTGGTTTATCAGCAGCCGCTGTGGTGTTAGGATTCATTGCCTTCGTTTGTAGGCTTACCTTCACCTTGGATTTGTAAACCGCTTTAAACGCGGCTTCAATGTTCGGTAATTTTGTTTGAGCTAGCTCCAATAGAGGCAGTGAACTAACGCCAACATGGGCAATTGACCCCTCAAAGCTTAACAAGTGACAATGCTGACGTAATAAGGCTTGTGTAGCAAAGGGTTGAAGTACTGAAAGTACCTTTTGCCAGATTTCCTCGACATTAGAAGAAGAGGCGATCGCCTCTGGGGTGGGCTTTGAGGCATTGGCTTCCCACGACTGTGCAGAATCTGTAAAATTCTCAGTAGATGCGTTTGTCGTAGCGGTTTGAACCGAGGTTGAGGCTATCTCTCCCCTCTGTTCAGTTGTCGGATTTTGAGATAAAGAAGATGGTGCGTTAACAACCGAATTTGAGGGAGTCGATGGATCAGGAGGTGGTGTCTCGCTGTGAGGGAATGGGGAAGGCACTTGGCTGGAAGCCGAGTGACGTGAGGCACTGGATGATGAAGATTCGCGAGAGGTTTGAGGCTCCTGTCTGCTCACGGCTGGCGTCTGGAACACAGGGGGGCTGGCGACAGGGACAGGATTCGCAGATTTCAGTAAGCCTAATAGGGTAACTTCTAACCACAAGCGCGGTTGAGTGGTATTTTTGATTTGAGCTTCACTGTTTTTAAGATGCTGTTGACCTTGCAAAATCGTGGAGACATCGATGCCTTGTACAAACTCACGCAGTTGAGTCCAAGTTGGGGGCGTTACGGCAACTAAGTCATTACGATTAGGAGCAGTTTTAGCAATGAGTAAATCTCGATAAAAACCCGCCAGATTTTGTAGGACAATCAGAGGCTCCCGTCCTTTATCCATCAGGTGGCGGCAATGGTCGAGAACCGCTTCTGAATTGTCGGAGGCTAGAGCTTTGGTGAGTGCCATCAAATCTCGTTCTGGCACGGCTCCCACCAAATCCCAGACTTGCTCTACTGCCACGCGTGCAGGCAACAAACTGAGCTGATCCAGGAGACTTTCGGCATCTCGGAGTCCCCCTTGAGCCACTTGTGCGACTAAGGTTAAGGCTTCAGGAGTAATATCGATGTTTTCTAGGGACGCAATATGCCGCAAATGCCCCACCATGGACTCCAAGGGGATACGGCGAAAATCGAACCGTTGGCAGCGTGAGATAATGGTTGGCAGCACGCGCTGAGGGTCAGTTGTGGCTAGCACAAATACGACATGCTTGGGTGGCTCCTCTAGCGTCTTCAGCAAGGCATTGAACGCGGCGGTGCTGAGCATGTGACATTCGTCTACCACATACACTTTGTAGCGACATTGAACGGGTGCAAATTGGGCACGTTCGATAATCTCTCGAATGTTATCGACGCCCGTGTTACTCGCGGCGTCAATTTCAATCACATCGAGGGCGGCACCTGAGGCGATACTCTTGCAGACGTCACAATGACCACAAGGTGACTCTGTCGGCTTATCTTGTTTTAAACAGTTGAGGGATTTTGCCAGAATGCGGGCACTAGACGTTTTACCCGTACCTCTGGGGCCACTAAACAGATAAGCTGGGGCAATTCGTTCGGTCAGGATGGCGTTGGTGAGGGTCGTCGCGATCGCCTCTTGCCCCACCAAATTAGCAAAAGTTTGAGGGCGATACTTGTGGTGTAAGGGTTCGTAACTCACGAGGCTATCCGGGCGGGAGGGGGAGGGGAAGGGTTGTGTCTGTTGTCTGAGTGACACCCCAGCAAATGCCATCTTAGATGAATAGTCGGCTTAAATGTTGCGGCTTTTTGTTACCATATAATTGTGTTTTTGGCAAGAAATACGACAAATCCTCGATCCTCGGTGACCGAAGCGATTGAACTCACCGAGTATCCATTCCTCATCCTGCGGTTGAGCATGGGCGGAGTCGTTCATTAAGCAATTAAACGGATTGCTGGATCAGGGACTTGGCGGAGAATAAATACTTGGAGTCAAATGCAATTATCATCTGATCAAACACAAAGGTATCGTCGGAGAGAATCTTAAAACTTACAACTCAAAACACATGCCTTCTACTCGCCAAATTAAATGTTTTTACACCGATGGCGCTTGCGCTGGCAACCCTGGCCCCGGCGGATGGGGTACTGTAGTTTATTTTACCGATGGCTCCGTTTATGAAATGGGCGGCGGGGCTGCTCAAACCACAAACAACCGAATGGAAATGCAAGCGGCCATTCAGGCGTTGAAGGTTCTCAAGGCATCGGCTCAAACCGAAGCCGTCATCCTCTACACCGATAGCGAATATGTCAAGAATGGCATCACCAAATGGGTTAAAGGCTGGAAAAAGAAAGGCTGGAAGACAGCACAGGGAAAAGCTGTTTTAAATCAAGATTTGTGGGAAACTCTTGATGAGCTGAATTCTCCCTTGGTGGAGTGGCAGTATGTTCGGGGGCACAGTGGCAACGAGGGCAATGAGCGTTGTGATACAATCGCTCGTGCTTTTTCTGTTGGTAAGCCCTTGGTACTCGATCAGGCGTTTGACCTGAGTACTCCACCCTCCAATCACTCAAACTCCAACTCACCTGTAGCAGGAGTATCAGATTCAAACGTTGTTTCTAAGTTAGCTTACGAGACTATACAAATGAGCCTTCCCTCCTCTGAAGTAGCCATGATGGATTCACCTGTTTCTTCCCCTGCTGGTGCAATTGAAGACTTACCTCGCGAGGTGAGAGTTGCTCAACTCCGTAACTTGGTGGAAACTCTCCACATCGCTGATGAGATAGCCCGCCAAGGCTACCTGATTAGCAGTTCTGAACTGGCTGACTTAATGGACGTTAATGCCAGTGCCGTGACCAGTCGCGGCGACCACTGGCCTTGGCGAAATTGGATTGTGTCACGAGTCCGACGTGAGGGCAATCAAATTCTTTGGCAGCTTGAACGAGTGGATCAAGTGAATACAGCAGATGATGAAGGTTAGAAGCTAGAAGGTTGGAAGGTTGAAAGTCCTAATTGGCTCGCCTGGCTAATCGCTCAACCTGTTCCTTGCCAAGCGGCTAACCTTCAACGCTACACGCTGTAACTCCGCCCCCGCCAAGAGGTCGGTCTTTGGATCGCGGACAAGAAAATTCGCCAGACGGCTAAGGGATCGGCCACGGGGGAAAGCCAGAAGAGCCAGGAGGCGGCTGATACCTGAGAGCGGTCATAAGAAGGAGCGATCGCAAACAGCAAAGCAAAGCGAATCAACAACAAGAAGAGGTTTAATCCAGCCGCTGCTGTTACTGAGGGTGAGGAAATTCCCAATCCTAGGCTACTTAATAAAATCAAAGAGGCTGGAAGTGGCAGACCCTGAACACTCACTAAAAGCCACAAATCGCTCCACACCTGACTCATGGAAGAGGCATCTTTGAGGTCAAGACTGCGTCCCCACTCTTTCCAGGTTTCTTTGGCTCCCTCATACATCCGCACCTTCACTACCTTGGCTCCATCGAGAAACCCGACCTTAAACCCACAAGAGGCGACATAACGAGCCAGGGTGACATCATCGCAAAAAGACCCCTTAGCGCTTGTATAGCCCTCCAGCTGGGCTAAGACTTCGCGGCGACACAGGAAACACTGTCCGTTGGCCATCACCCGTTCCGCCGAGTCACTATTAATCCCAGTTGGCCCAAATCGGTAAACTAAGGTAATCAAGAGCGCGGGTTGGAGCCACCACTCCCCTGGATACTTGAGGATAAATTGCGGTGAAAGGGAAACTAAGTCGAACTTTTCCGCTTCAGCCTTCTGGATTAGACCCGCAACCAATCCCGGTCTGGGCTGGGTATCGGCATCCATGCCCAGAAACCACTGACTATGAGGGGAAGTGTGTAAGAATCCCGTGTGTAAGGCCCAGGGACGCCCTACCCAATCAGTGGGTAAGGGGTCATCGTTGATTAGGCGAAATCGTGGGTCTTTTTCTTGGGCATTCTTGACCAGTTCAGGTGTACCATCGGTCGAGCGACTATCGACAACGATGATTTCTCGAACTTCATAACTTTGCTGACTCAGTCCCACTAAACAGGGCGTCAGGCGATCGCGTTCATTGAGAGTGGGAACGACCACACTCACCGCACCCAGTTGCTCGGGAGTGGTTGTTTGAGCAACGATCGGAGGGCGACGCCCTGGCCCTTTGCTCAGGCGGGAGAGCAGGAGGAAGGCAGCAGGTGCCTGAATGAGTAACAGCGCTGATGCTAAGAATCCTGCTGTAGGCAGTGAAAGTAGCGCCGTTGAATGGCTGACTAAAGCGATAACCCAACTCACTTAGGCAGAACTCCCACGGATGCCACAGGGACTTTCCTCGTTTGGATCTGAGCGAGTTCAGTATTCTCAGTTGAGTCTCCTGTGATGGGTGTGGATGCAGATAAAGCGATCCACCATAAAATCACAGCAGGCAGGACACCGAAAAGAACCGTCAACAGGACTGGAATCCACAGCCCAACACCACACACGGTCAGAACAGCGCTAAACGCAATGTTACTGATATAAACTACCAGCGGAAATCCTAACTGCTGACGGGATAAGTTAATCGGCGTTTTCTTCCAGGACAAAGCGGCTACCGTCATAAACAGACCACCCGTTGCCAGCCAACCGGCAAAATTTCGGTAGGGGGTGCCAAAAAAGGAACCGATATCTCCGAAGTGCCAAAAAGGAAAAGCGGTTTGGCTCATCGCTGGGTCGAGGGCAAAGTCCCAGGATGTGAGGAGAATGGCTCCTAAGACGACGCTCAATATAGAGCGCAACCAGACCCCATTTGCCGTTTTTAGACTGGCGTCGATGCCAGCACGAGCGAGTAAATAACAAACAAACCCCATATAAAACCAGGAGAAGGGAATCGTGAAAGGAACCAGTCCAGCCACTTTGTAACCCAAACCACTTAAGTAGCCATATTCTCCAAAGGGGAAGCCGGTACTGGTGCCTAGCAATTCACTCCCCAAGGAGAGAATCATCGCCGGAATCATGAACGTCAGCCATTGCTGTAGCCCCAGGGTTCGGTAGGCATAAATCGCCACAGCAGCGGCACCCAGAAGGATATTGATCACCCCGCCCCCAGACATAGACCACGCAAACGTTTTCTGCCCAATAAGACCTAAGCCTGCAATCACATCAGGATGAGGGACGACCAGCAGTAATCCTGCCAGTCCAAAGACCATTGCGAAAATATGACCAATCAGGAAGTAGCGCTCAAGTTTGACAAGTTGCTTCATTAGAAACTCCTAACACAGTGAAGCCCGGTTGTGCTTTTCCGGAGAGTGACCACCGCCGTGGGAAGGCGGCAAGAAAATTTTTGTGAGCAGATAGTTGTTTATTAGTTTACAAATGTTTACGATAAAATCCTCGTTTAACCCCGATGTCCTTTAAATTTTGTGAACTCACCTCGTAATCATACTCACATCCTCAGGGATGAGAATGAATAGGAGCAATACAATATAAAGCAAGCCTTAAAAGTCGGAAAGTCCCACTCTCAGGAACTCAGCCACCGTAATCATCAAAATGAAAGGCTGGGAAAATCGTTAATATATTGGCAGTAACCCCAGTCTTGCAACTGTTGTGCGATCGGCGTGGCCGATGCCCTTCGGGCAATCGCGCAAGCCTGTAGGTCGCGTCTGCTGCTATCTGCGTCAAGGCATCTGTACCCAACATGACTTCACCTGTTTCAGAAAACGCGAAGAATGTGATTCGCCCCCTTCAATACCGAGATTTGGAGGCAATCGAACAGCTTGCCACAGCAGCAACTGATGCAGATAGCAACAGTTGCTCTGTGACCTTCCTTCAGCAATTACAGCAAGTTCGACGCTGGTATGGCTTGCTCAAGCTGTTAAGTTGGTTCCCCAACCCCAGCCAGTACGCTTTTTGCGTGTATGTGGCTGAAACGTTCCAGCAGATTCGCGGCATGATCAAGATTTCGCCGTTTAATCGCACCCGCAGCACTTGGCGGGTGGAACAGGTGTTAGTCGATACCACTGCCAACGTTCCAGAAAATACATCAGCCAAAGGAGACACCGGATCGGGGTTATTGCGCTATTGCTTCGAGACCATTTGGGAAGCGCGAACCTGGTTACTAGAAGTCAATGTTCATCAGAAAACGACACTGGCGCTTTATCGGCAAAACGGATTTCAGCCTTTAGCACAACTGACGTATTGGGCGATCGCACCGCAAATCTTGGAAGAATTGGCAGCTCACGAGCCGGATTTACCGAACCTGCTGCCGGTGAGTAACGCGGATGCTCAGTTGCTTTATCAATTGGATACAGCCTCCATGCCACCCCTGGTACGCCAGGTGTTTGATCGCCACGTTCAAGACTTTAAAACTGGGTTTTTGAGAGCGCTTGTCTCCCATATTCACCAGTGGTTCACCCATACCGAAGTCGTGAGTGGCTACGTGTTTGAACCCCAACGCAAAGCTGCTATTGGCTATTTTCAAATCCGGCTGTGTCGGGATGGCTCCAGTTGCCACGAAGGAGAGCTGACAGTTCACCCCGCTTATACCTGCTTATACCCAGAGTTACTGGCTCAGATGGCGCGGGTGGTGCAAGCGGTGCCCTCACAATCCCTACAAATTGCTTCTGCTGATTATCAACCCGAACGGGAAGAATATCTCGAACAAATGGGGGCAGAGCGGATTGAGCATACCCTGCTGATGTCCCGTTCTGTCTGGCACAAGCTACGGGAAGCTAAGCCGATGTCTTTAGAAGGGTTGCAGTTGTCGGAAGTGCTTCAGGGGTTACAGCCCGCACGCACCCCAATCCCCAGCCGCATTGCCTGGTGGAAGTCTATCTCCAAGAAAACCCAAGCGGTTTCTTCGGGAAATGGCGCTCAGCCAGTCTCAACCTCCAAGATTACTCTCTCCACAGAGACAAGCCCATCTGCTGAGGCACCGACTATTCAGAATTAGCCGTGCTTCGGGGATGGGAAGATGAGGAGGGAGATGGGGGAAGTTGCCATTAAAGCTCCCTTGAGTTCTCCATGCCTTCTTAAATTTGAGTAGAGAGATGGAAAAAATCTCGGCACTGGGATTAGATGTAGGAAGCAAACGAATTGGTGTGGCGGGATGTGATGGCCTAGGTCTAATGGCCACAGGTCTTACCACAATTGAGCGCACGTCTTTTGAGCGGGATGTACAACAGCTACGAGAGTGGGTTGAACAGCGAGAAGTACAGCTACTCGTTGTAGGTTTGCCTTATGCCACTGATGGAACCCTAGGGTTACAGGCGCGGCAGATCCAAAAGTTCGCGAAGCGGTTGGCCAAAGCACTTCAGTTGCCTGTCGAGTATGTAGATGAGCGCTTGACATCCGTGGAGGCAGAAGAATTAATCAAAGCTGAGAATCGCTTACTCTCTCGCAATAAAGGTTTGATTGACCGCAAAGCAGCCGCGATCATTTTGCAACAGTGGCTAGATAACCGCCGCTCAGAGAAATTGGGCAGTGGAAATCAGGGATGAGAATTTTGACCCGTGACGTTCTGCCATCCCCATTCCCCAAGACGGAGTTTCAACCACACTCGTCAGAGTGATAACATGGAAAACTGCTGGTTTATTATCATCGAATTTATCCATGAGTCTGACGCAAGAGCGCAAACACGAAATTATTGAGGGCTACCAAGTCCATGAAACCGACACTGGTTCGGCAGAAGTTCAAATCGCCATCCTCACCGAACGCATTAATCGGTTGAGCGAACACCTGAAAGCGAATTCTAAAGATCATGCCTCCCGACGGGGATTGTTACAACTGATTGGTCGTCGGAAGCGATTGCTATCCTATATGCGCCGAGAAAGTGCAGAGCGCTATCCAGCCTTGATTCAACGCTTAGGTATTCGCGGATAGACCCCATTTCCATTTACAGTTATGTCTACTGAACCAGGGCGTGAGGCAAAAGCCAGTAGCTCCTCCGACGCTAAGTCGTCAAACTCCAGTGACCAACGCTTGCCCTTTGAGCCGCGTCAGAAACGTAAAAAAACACCTAAGACTCAACCCGCTCCAGCCGCTAGTTCAAAATCCACTAAGCCAGAGCAGAAAGCCACTACGTCTAAGGAATCGATGGCGATTCCGGATGCCGTGAGCAAGCGAATGGCGCGCCGGATGGCTCTGTTGTGTGGAATTCCCTCCGTTTTGGGCATCGTTACCTTTTTTGTCAGCTATCTTTTAGTCACACAAGTTGGCTTAAAGTTGCCCAATGTGGTTGTGGTACTCGTGAGTATGGGCTTTTTTGGTTTAGGCGTGTTGGGATTGAGCTACGGCGTTCTCTCGGCTTCGTGGGATGAAGATGTGCCAGGAACGACGTTAGGTTGGCAAGAGTTTAAAACTAACTGGGGACGGATGACAGCCGCATGGCGCTCTGCGGGTCAAAAGGACTAGGGTGAAGGTTCGCAAGGCGAGCAGGTTCGCAGGTTAGTACTCCCAACCTTCAACTTTCAACCTTCAACCTTCAACTAGTTCCAACTTTCCAACCGTCCAACCCGAAGTAAGCAAACACATCATTTGGCAGGGGCTGGAGAAACTATGATTGTGGTGATGAAAATGGGCGCTCCAGAGGCCGAAATTGAGCGCGTTGACCAAGAACTGAGCGAATGGGGTCTAACTCCGGAAAAGATTGTGGGTAAGCACAAGGTCGTGATTGGTCTTGTGGGCGATACGGTGGATTTAGACCCACTGCAAATTCAGGAAATGAGTCCCTGGATTGAAGAGGTGCTCCGGGTTGAGAAGCCCTTTAAACGCGCCAGCCGCGAGTTCCGGCACGGAGAAGCCAGTGATGTGGTTGTGTCAACGCCCAATGGTCCAGTTCACTTCGGGGAGCATCATCCCGTGGTGTTGGTGGCTGGCCCTTGTTCGGTCGAAAATGAAGCGATGATCGTGGAAACGGCGCGTCGGGTTAAGGCGGCGGGTGCCCAGTTTCTGCGGGGAGGGGCGTATAAGCCTCGGACATCTCCCTATGCGTTTCAAGGTCATGGGGAGAGTGCTTTGGGCTTACTGGCTGCGGCGCGAGAAGAGTCGGGGTTGGGCATTATCACCGAAGTGATGGACACGGCGGATGTCGAGAAGATTGCTGAGGTGGCGGATGTGGTGCAAGTGGGTGCCCGGAATATGCAGAATTTCGCCCTGCTGAAAAAAGTTGGGGGGCAGGAGAAGCCGGTTTTGCTGAAGCGGGGGATGTCCTCCACCATTGATGAGTGGTTGATGGCGGCGGAGTATATTCTGGCAGCCGGGAACCCGAATGTGATTTTGTGTGAGCGGGGGATTCGCACGTTTGATCAGAAGTATGCCCGGAATACGCTGGATTTAGCCGTGTTGCCTGTGTTGCGATCGCTCACTCACTTACCGATTATGATTGACCCCAGTCACGGCACGGGGCGTTATGAGTATGTCCCAGCAATGGCACTGGCGGCGATCGCGGCGGGTGCTGATTCTTTGATGATTGAAGTCCATCCTAATCCTGCCAAAGCCTTATCCGATGGCCCGCAATCCTTGACACCCGATCGCTTCGATCGCTTGGTGCAAGATATGTCTGTGATTGGCAAAGCGGTTGGGCGTTGGCATGAATCGGCTGTTGCCCTGGCTTAAGGTTTTAGGGTTGCAGGTTGCAGGTTAGCTAATTCACAGGGAAGCCCCACCCCGTTGAACCAGGAGGCTTCCCACTGCTTCTTTTGCGATTATGGTTTTCAGCTAGCCTGCAAAAAGGGATAGTCTGTATACCCCTTCTCCCCACCCCCGTAGAACGTTGTGGGGTCTGCCTGATTCAGGGGTGCATTGGCAGCAAACCGTTGTGGCAAGTCGGGATTTGCCAAAAATAACGTGCCAAATGAAACCAAATCCGCTTCCCCCTTTGCCAATACAGTATTGCTTCTCTCCCAGTCATAGCCGCCATTGACCATTAATGTGCCTGCAAAGCGATCGCGTAGAACACTAGTGGGTGCCTCTGTTCCACCATGCCTTAAGTCTGCTTCGTTTACCTCAATAATATGCAGATAAGCCAATCCAAATCGATTCAGCGCTTGGGCTGCATAACTAAAGGTTGACAAAGGATCAGAATCGTGCATGTCATTAAACGTGCTGCTGGGAGAAAGGCGTACTCCGACTCGATCGCCACCCCAGACTTCCGTCACGGCTTGCGTAACTTCTAGCAACAGTCGAGCACGATTTTCCAGGGAACCGCCATACTCGTCCGTGCGCTGATTCGTGCCATCCCGCAGAAACTGATCCAACAAATAGCCATTGGCTCCGTGAACCTCCACCCCATCAAATCCAGCTTGGAGCGCATTTTTGGCTCCCTGACGGTACTGTTCAATAATTTCTGGAATCTCAGAGGTTTCCAAAGCACGAGGGGTGACAAAGGGTTTCATGCCTTCATAGGTTGAAGCTTGACCCTTCGGTGCGATCGCAGAAGGAGCCACAGGTAAGGCTCCATCGGGTTGCAAGTCGGGGTGGGAAATCCGTCCCACATGCCACAGTTGCAGGAATATTCTCCCTCCCTGTTGATGCACGGCATCCGTTACCAATTTCCACCCTTCCACTTGTTCGGCTGAATGAATTCCGGGTGTGCTGGGATAACCTTGACCTTGGGGAGAAACTTGTGTGGCTTCTGCAATGATTAGTCCTGCTGAGGCGCGTTGGGCGTAATAGGTGGCATTGAGTGGCCCCGGAACATTGCCATCACCTGCGCGATTGCGTGTTAAAGGTGCCATGACTAGGCGATTGGGTAGTTCTAGGTTCCCTAGTTTGTAGGGAGAAAGTAAATTGATATCCATATTCAGGGGTTGAAGTTCTCGAAAGTATTATTAGTTTGTAAGAAAACGAACCACAGAGTCACAGAGGGCGCTGAGGAGAGAAGGGAAGAGAGAGAAGAGAGTAGGTTTTTGCTTTTTTAGGGTTTGCAGGCAGACTTTAAGGCTGCACGGTTGTCGCTGACTGGTTAAATAGCAATGACCGGGATTTTTCAATATCGAGTGGCTGATTTTTGAAGGATTCTGCTTTCTCGTAGGCTCGAATGGTTGCCGGACGTGTCTGAATTGTCTCGAACCAGCGCTTTAGGTTGGGGAAATTCTCTAGCTTCTGGCCTTGATTTTCGTGGGGGACGATCCAGGGATAGGCGGCAATATCGGCGATTGAATAGTTGCCAGCGACAAATTCTCGATCTGCCAATCGCTGATTCAGGACAGCGTATAAACGCCCTGTCTCATTGACATAGCGGTCAATGGCATAAGGAATCTTTTCTGGGGCATATTGGCTGAAGTGATGATTTTGCCCTGCCATTGGCCCAAGTCCCCCCATTTGCCAAAATAACCACTGAAGGACTTCGACTCGTTGGCGCAAATCACTGGGAATCAGTTTCCCGGTTTTTTCTGCTAAGTACAGCAAGATTGCACCGGATTCAAAGACTGAAATGGGTTCACCACCATTAGCGGGTTCGTGGTCAATAATGGCGGGGATGCGATTGTTGGGAGCTATCTTGAGAAAGTCGGGTTTAAACTGATCGCCAGCACCAATGTTAACGGGAATGATCGTGTAAGGCAGTCCGGCTTCCTCTAGAAACATTGTGATTTTGTGACCGTTGGGTGTTGTCCAATAGTAAAGTTCAATCATGATAGTTTCTCCTGATTTTGTGAGGGTTGTGAGCGTTGTGAGCCGTCTGAGCGATCGCACATAGCGCATTGCCCAAAGGGCGATCGCATTTTTTTCGGCTAAAGAGGAGCATTCTCCATTTGGGTCATTCCTGCCTGTAGCCTTTTTCGAGTGGAGGAGGTACATCTGACCTCTCTGGAAAACTTCTCTCCTACTCTTGAGACAGGCTTTGATTCTTACTCGCCTTCCCTAGGAGGGACCGGAGCGACCGCCGGAACTCATACGAGGACTTTAGTGAGGATGAGGAGGTAGGGGGTTAGGTTATTGTGATGTACACATGCGTAACTGAGAACTGCTAGATTTACCAGGGGATGACGGTTCTATCTCGCAAGAATTTGCCTGTTAAGTCAGAAGGGGCTTCTGTTGCCAGCCATGTCACAGTATCCGCTCCCTGTTGAACAGAGCGTGAAGCGTTGGAGCCGCCCATGTCAGTGCGTACCCAGCCTGGACAAATCGAGTTCACTGCAATGTGTTTGTCTTTGAGCGCCGCCGCCATCATGCCTGTGACTGCATTGAGTGCCGTTTTTGAGAGAGAATAAGCAGGTGCCCAATCACCCATATCCGTGAGTTGACCGCCGCCACTGGAGACATTGATGACTTTCCCCGCATTGCTCCTGGTCAGAAGTGGCACAAGTTTTTGAGTTAAGCTCAGAGGGCCAAGGGTATTCGTTTGCAGGGTTTGCAGAATCACTTCTGGTTCTACCTCAAGGACAGACGAATTGGGTGCATCGAGGAGGATACCTGCATTGTTGACCAGCACGTCCAGATGGTCAATCTGGGATGCGAGTTCCTGGGCTAAGTGATCGATACTGGTAGAGTCTGTCACGTCCAATTGCAAGAATTCAACGCGGAGTCCATCTTGCTGCAATTTTTGGGATGCTTGTTCCCCACGCTGGCCATCGCGAGCGGTTAAAAATACTCGAAACCCTGCGTTGGCAAGCTGTTGGACGATTTCCAAGCCAATTCCTTTATTGGCTCCAGTCACTAAAGCAATTTTTTCTGTGGTCATTGTTTAGTCACCTCATCAAGATAGACTTGAACCCGTTGAGTCAGACCAATTTCCTTGCATGACGCTACCGATCAGATCCCCCCTAGCTCCTCGTATGAGCTCCGGCCTGAAAAAGGGGGGATATTTGGGGATATTAAAGTAATCCTGTTCAAGTTGCCTTACAGGTGTTTTTCCAAGGTTGTAGCCAAGGTGGTTGTTGGGACTGCGCCTACCACTGTATCAACTTGCCGTCCTTCCTTGAACACGAGTAAGGTGGGAATGCTGCGAATCCCATACTGGCTGGCGATACTGGGATTCTGATCGGTGTCGAGTTTGACCACTTTCACCTGTCCTGCAAACTGGGCAGCGATCTCTTCCACTGTGGGAGCTACCATCCGACAGGGGCCACACCAAGGTGCCCAAAAATCGACTAATACCGGAAGTTCACTTTCGAGGACTTCTTGCTTGAACGTTGCGTCTGTCACTTGGGTTACTGATGACATTCTTGTCCTCCCGTATTATTTCAATATTTCGAGAATCTCGAATAATTAAACTATAGTTCAGCCTATGCAATAATGCAACTATGAGACTGCTGTATCATCCAGACCCAAAAGATATATCTTTAGCAGGCGTATTGTATGCGCTGGGCGACCCGGTGCGGCTTGAGATTGTTAGGCGGCTGGCGGCTAAGGGTGAACAACCCTGTGCGGCGTTTGATTTAGCTATTGCCAGGTCTACTATGTCCCATCACTTTAAGGTTTTGCGGGAGTCGGGTGTGCTTTACTGTCGCAAGGAAGGAACGCAGCACCTCAATTCGTTGCGGCGTGAGGATTTAGATGCGCTGTTTCCGGGGTTGTTGGATGCGGTGTTACAAGCGGCTCCACAGTCTCCCTCGAATTAGTAGGGGCAAGGTATGCCTTGCCCCTACAGACTAACGTTCAACCTTTAACCTATTCAAGGCAAATGGTTGGCGAATTGTGCGATCGCATCCGCTGTCAGTGCTACCTCGTTTGTTAGGAAGGGAGAATTGCCTCGATATTCTTCTGTACCTGCTCAAGTTCCTGACGCTTCTGCGCGATAAATGCTTTTTCAGCCTGACGTTGTTCCAGTGTTTCTTTGTGAGCTTTTTCTTGTTGCTCTAGCAGGTTTTCATAGAGTGATATTGCCACCTTAATAACGTCGCTTGCTGACTCAATTCGGTTATCAAAGATTGAGACGATATTTTCACTGACCTTGTTAAAGGTCTCTTGTTCGGATTCAGAAAACTTTTGAAATCCTAAATCATAGACCTTCTGTTTAGTTTGAAAGTGAAGCTCTTCTTCACTCGGTCCCCCGAACAAAAATGACCCAATTGCCGCAGCCGCTCCCCCAGCCAGAAGTAATGGTACAAGCCCAAGTCCCGTAAAGAAAAACAATGCACCAACTGTTAATCCACCTGCTCCAAGACCGCCCAGAAAGCCACTTCCACCGTCATTCTCACTTTCATTGGGATTAATTGCTGAAGCAATACCCAATATATCTCCTCCCTTCCCCGCAGCCATAAGGCTAAACTGTTCATTAAGGTTAGTGCTGATCTGACGATCAAGAATCTGGAAATTAGATCTTATAGCTTCTACTTCCTGGTATATTTTGCTGTCTAAGCTTCCCAGATTATGCTTTAAGATAATATCTCCTACCTGTTTATTCCACCACTCATCTATCTCGGCTGATAGAGAACGAGTAAATTGATCAGCATAGTCTCGAATTAATTTTTCCTTATCCCAGATAGGTGAACATTCAGAATACCATTCAGCACTTTTTGCCGCTATGCGATCTTCTAATCCCTCTGCCCAGTTATCCCAAGATTTAGCTGCCTCCTGAATAGAATCTTCTATTAGCTTATGAGCCAAATGCAGGATTCTGACATCACACCCACTAGCTTCCCCAATCTGTTCCACAATTTTCTGTTTTTCTGCTTCAGAAAGATTGACGTTGCCATCTAAAACTTTCTCAGCTTGTTGCAGTCCATCTAAACCCTCTTGAATCAAAGTATTGATTTTAGTAACAGCTTGCTTGATTTGAAGAAAGCCGCGCTCAACCGTTAGGAATTTCTCGATGGACTGGGTGAAACCCTGGAAGGCTTTCAGATACTCATCTTCAGTTCCTGCAAAAATTGCATCCAGTGCAGCTTGAGCAGAAATGAAGTGAACGCGGTTTTCACCGGCGATAATATTTTCGCCTTGCACAAATCTTTCAATTCGCTGTCGCACGTCCTGACGATCTTTTTCACGCCGCAGCAAATCCATGAAATTAACTGCTAAAAATAGATTTTCCGCAGGTTCATCAGCTTTTCCACTATTTAGCTGAACCTTCAAATATTGTATAAACTCACGTTCTCCTTTAGTCAGAGGACGCGAGGCATTTGCTAGGAAAATGACCGCATCAGTTCCCTTAATTAATTCTAGAGTAATGGCAGTCCGGGTATTCTCTTCATCTAAGCCTGGAGAATCAACGATTTCCACGCCACTGCGACATAAATCTAAATCAGGATGCTCAAAAACAATCTCTTCAATCTCAGATTGTACTAGTTCTTCACTGAGACTACCCAGTGCTGCTTCTTCAGAAATTGCTGCTTTAACTTGGTACTGATCTAAAGAAATCTCTTCGGTGCGTTTATCTTTGTAATAACAAACTACCCTCTTCTGCGCTCCATATTTCAAAACTGTCACGGTGCCACTACAGGGAATCACTCTCACAGGTTGAATCTCTTCACCGAGCAAAGCATTTAGTAAGGTTGATTTCCCTTGACTAAACACACCTACAACTGCCACACGAAAACGCTGAGATTGTAATTTTTGAGATACCTTACCTATGTCCTCTGCTAAAGTCTGAGGTAGGAAATCACGATTGTTGCAGTCTTGAATTATCTGAAAAACCTGATAACAAAGATTTTCTAGTTGCTTCCGGTACTTCTGGAACTCTTGCAATTGTCCATAAGACGAAGCTAAGCGCTGTTGAGTCCCTTTATGTTCAGGTTTAGCAGGTAGAGCTGCCAACATATCACTTGCGGCCTTAACAAATATAGTATCCAGTTGATGGAACCTAGCCGGAGCGAGTAAAAGATGTACATCATCTAAAGCTGCTGGCTCTACACTTTCTTGATGGGTGAATCCAGCTTCGAGAACTGCCAAGAGTCGCGGGTTAATCCTTAGCCGATTGGCAATTGCCTCTAAATACTTCTTTTCACGGGCATCCATGTCTCCATCTGCTGCCGACATTTCATAGCCAAACCCAATCAGCAACAGTCTCTCTGATTCTGAAAGTGGAGCCGTTAGCGTTTGTAAATCATTAAGCTTTTTATAAACCTGATTTTGTCGGATTCCCTTAGTTAATAGTTGCGCTAATTGACGTGAATTTCCGCTTGGGGGAATAAATCGATTGATGGTTTTCTGCCAGCGTTGCTTTTCCTCGTCTGTAATTGTGCCATCTACAAACATTACTCCCAGCAGTACGGTTATCAACGCAGCCATAAAAATTACGGGAGGAGTAAGATCTCGTTGATTAAGCTTCTGTCCAGTGATGCGCGACAACAGCTCAACTGCCTCAGTACTAATCAGTGAAATTTCCATAGCATCTGCGAGCCAATAGTGTTACTCGCCGTTTAGTATGCCGAGATTGAGCAGAGAATAAATCCGAGAAAATACGGTTATCTTTACTGAGAAGACCAGCTATTCTCGGTGAATATCCCTAAAACGCCAAATACATCTTTCTTGGAAAGTCATGGACTATTTATTTAGTGCTGCAAATCAAGCTCTTTGGGCTACAGGAAAGCTCATGCAGGCTACAACAACTACAGGACAACTCCTACCCATACTTAGAGATCCAGTAACAGGTCAATTTGTAGAGATAGCGAAGGGTGCAGTTGTTAATAACCTTCCTTTAGCACCCCTAGTAGCTGCAAATCCTCCTGTTGGCCTGACAATGATGGCTGGACAGATGGCGATGAGTGCAGGGCAGGCGTATCAAAATCACAAGGGATTTCAAGCTGTTCTGAGTCAGTTAAATGCTATTCAGTCCACTTTGGGAGTTCTGCAAGCAACTACAGCTTTAATTGGTGTCGGAACTGTAGCAAGTGTAGCCTTGTCAGCAGTGAACCTGTGGCAAACACTGAAACTGAGGGAAGATGTAAAGCAGCTAAAGCTTGACGTTAGAGATGGCTTTATTGACTTAAAGAAAGCCTTGAGAAGCCAGGGAACAGAAATAATCCAACGAATTGACGAAGTTGCCCAAGATATCAAATTTGAGCAGCATCGTCTGGAATTGATTAAGGCTTATGGGCGGTTTCTGGAAGCGACTAAGCTAATGAAAACCGCTATGTCAATTCAAGACTTGAGTGCCAGAAAAGTTGAGTTAGCAAATGCACGGCAGACGTTAGGTGAAGCTTTAGCAAGCTACAATAATCCTCACTTATTATCAGAAACCTCTGCGGCAGGGCAACTCCGTAGGATGGAATGTGCTTGGGCGATTGAACAGACAATTGTTCTAACCTATCAATTACAAGATGAGCCAGCAGCAGTAAGCGATCGCCTTTCTCATCTCCAAGACAAAATCCGTCAAGATGCCCTCACTGTAATCGACCGCATAGAAACCGAAGATGAGCTAGATTTCCTCTTCCCCGAACTCACGCGAATTCACGACCACGATTTAGCTGTACTCGAATCGTGGCAAAATCATGTAGATTGGATGCGTTCCCTCCCTCCATCCGAACTCAAACTCCTCCAAAGTGCCGACTTCGACAATTCAGAACTCCCAGTTAATTTAGATATAAACGCCGATACAACCGCCTTAACTGCACCACCAGAACAGTTACTCTACGAAAGTTTAAAGCAAAAATCTCATCCTGCATCCCTGCAAGATCAGCTAGTTTTGATGATGAAACCAAGCTTACGTCAAGAGTTTGCATCCTACATCAGCCAGCAATCCGCGATCGCAGGTTATAAAACCTTAGTCCCAGCCAACTTACAAAAAGCCTCAAACTTAGCAGTTGCTAATCTCTACTGGTATTTCAAAGTCAGAGACGAATCCGAAGAAGAGGCAGTAACGGCGTAAACCATTAAAAATTGAAGAAGCGATCGCCTCACGCGATCGCTCCAATCCCAAATACATCTCACTATAGTCTTAAACTTAATTTTACATAATTTTTATCCTGCCACAGATTATCCGTAAAAACACGGATGAATTCCCGTCTGCCATAAGACAAACTCATAATTATTGCATCTAGTCATTCGTGCAACAACATTCAGGAGATAATCATGACTCACATATTAGTAGTGGAAGACGACCCTTCAGTTCGGGAAAATTTAGAAGAAATATTAGAGACGTTGAACTATAAAGCTACGTCAGCAACTACAGCCAATGAAGGTATTGCCATCTTAAAATCTAATACTAATTTCAATCTCATTTTGTGCGATATTATGACTCCCGATGGGGATGGATTTGATGTACTCTCATTTGTGAGAGGCAACCCAGCAACAGCCAGCATTCCTTTTATATTTCTGACCGCCAAAATTCAGAAAAAAGACATCCGCTTGGGAATGGGTGAAGGTGCAGACGATTACCTGACCAAGCCATTCACAATCCAAGAAGTTCAAGAAAGCATTAAATCAAGGCTAAATCGGGCAAAGGATAACTCGATTCAATCTAAACTCGCTTTGTCTAAAACCCTTGAATCCTTAGTCATGCCCAAACTCAGCGACATTATCGAGCAAGCTGAACAGATAGCCTCGAAGAATTCTTCTGATCAAGAAGGGCTATCTTTAATGAAAGATTTGCAAATCATTAGATTAACATTAGATAAATTCAAACTTTGGTTGGAAAAATAATTACCTCAGATTTTTCCGGAGAATTATTTCCACTCAATCACGCTAATCGGCAAAATTCCCAAAAGTTTTGTAATGGACAGGACTTACGCCTTTTCTGGCTTAATACATCATCTTCGTAGGGGCGAGAATCGCCCCTACTTCATGTAAGGTTTGTGCGTAAGTTAAATTGAAAGAGCGAGCGCCCACAAAACAAACTATTCTTCTGCCGCTTCACGTTCCAACAAATCCTGTAGTTGTGGCACAAGGCAAGGGAGGTCATTGTTGATAGTTTCCCAAATTCTCCGCAGGTTAGTCTGGAAATATTCGTGAACCACAACATTCCGCATACCTGCCATCAGACGCCAAGGTATCTGAGGATAGTGAGACTGAATGTTAACAGGGATATTTCTTGACGCCTCACCAATAATCACAAAGTCGTAGAGAACAGCTTTTGTAACTGTTTCATCGCTTTGAAATTCCTCAAAATTCATACTTGCCGTGCGTCGTTCAATTCCACCAATAGATTGCAGAATATCCCGAATGCTTATCCGCCAGTCTCTAGAAGGCACGAATTACATCCTTGAGCACAGGTTCTCGCAAATGTTCCCTTAACGCATCTTGAGTTCCCAAATCCACAGAACATCCGAGGATATCCTCCAAGTAGTACTGCACCCGCAAGAGTTGAAATAGCCCTCCTGGTTGATTGAACTCTACCAAAAAGTCTACATCGCTGTCAGGACGAGCTTCATCCCGTGCAACTGAGCCAAACAACTCTAGGGACTTCACGTCCAGTTCCTGCAACTGTGCCCGATGTGCTGCCAAAATTGCCAGTACTTCATCTCGCTTCATGGTTTGTTTCCCGAAGCCTATTTAGTACAAAGGTAACAAACAAGCGTCACTATACTAGAGTTTGCCTAACCACGGACTGAGTGCCAGGTCCAAACACACCATCTACATCAACCTTAAAATTTGCCTTCGCTAACGCCTGTTGAACCAATTTTTCACTCGTTAAAAACATACTGCTGCGCCACACGCCAATAGCGAGAGAAGCGCTTAAGGTCAATATATCCGTCATAGTTCACAAACGGTTCAGGCGACCAAACTTCAATCTCTAATGACGAAATGTCTTCAATACGATTGCAAATTACCTCAAACCGAGGACTCGGACTTTCCGCCGTCGCCACACCATCCGCGCCCTGTTCCTGAGCAAAAGCAACAACTTCCTTCGCCACATCGCCCCGCCGAATCGTCACCGGCAACTCCAACAAACACTCATAAATAAACACAATTCGCTTCAGACTAATCTTCCATTCCTCCAACAGAGCATCATCCCACACCCAAATTGCCGCCGCCTCTGGATAGGCTTGCAACGCTGGATTTTGCGGACTCAAACAATCCCCATGTACCCAAACAATCGGTTTTTCCATCCTCTCTTTCTTCTCTCCTGTGTGTGTCCTCTGTGCCTGGAGTGGTTCGTCACACTTCCCTCACCTACCTGCGGCGCTTCTGCGGGCGCTCAAAACTCCGACTCCCACCACTCTTATCGATTGACTCCGCCTTGGGAAACAGCCGTTGCTCTAGCTGTTCATAACTCCCCTCAAAATCACACTTGCCATAGAGCGGACAAACTTGACAATACGCACAATTCGTGTATTTTTCCAAATTCTCCCGATTGAAGAAATAAGGCTTATGGCTGAACGTACTCGCCACCCACTGCCAGGAGAGATTATTACTGGCTGGGTCACCATCCAGGAGATGTGATAAAAACCACCTCGCCCCTGCCTGCCAACGCACATGCCGCCAATGCACCAAGTAAGCCGCTAACCACATCCGTGCGTGGTTGTGCAGGTAACCCATCTCTCGTAACTCATGGCTGAAGCTGTCGATGCACACCATTCCAGTTGTGCCCTGTTCCACGTCAGTCGGTAACTCAGCCTGATACACTTCGGCAGCATAGCCTGTTTTGTATTCTTCCTGGTCTTTCCAGATAGCGTCCCCTTTCTCGGCATATAGCCGTTGCCAGTAATCTCGCCAACCCAATTCCTGAATTAATTTCTCGGCGTCATTAGGGTTTTGTACATTCTTAAGGGCAAAATCCCTGACTTCAGCTAGACTCAAAACCCCATAACGGATATACGGCGAAAGGCGTGTGACTTTCCCATTCAGAAAGTTGCGGGATTTGGCATACTGAGCAGGATTGACTTGGTTGAGTGCTGCCTCTGCGGCTTGACGCCCTCCGACTATCTCACTGACTTGCTCGTCGCCGTCTGCCCGATTGGGAAACTGTTCGCGAACGTAGGCGATTAGCTCATCGCGGCTGGTAAACTCCCGTCGCATATCAGGATTGTTGGTTTCGTTCATCTTCCTTTTCTCTCAGCCGCCGTTGTGCAGTTGTCCATTAAGTTGCAGTTTTGTATATTCTGGTTGTACAGCAATTCGATAGATAGCGTAGCGGGACGTAGTCCGGGGGTAACAGGAAGACTTTTTGATAAGCTCAATGACCTCCAGCCCTGGCAAAATAAGTGAGGATTGAAGACCAATCATCAGGAGTAAGTTTAATGAGGCTTGGTCGGTGGACATCCGAAAAACGCACCTCCCTAATACAGCCAGTGATTTTAGCGATTGTGGCTTGCGCCTTGGCAATCCTGCTGTCCAACTGTAATCGCCCTTCTACGAACCCAACTAGCAGCCCTCCGTCGCCAGCCAATAGCCCAGCCGCGCTGTCATCGGGAACGCTAGTTTATGGTGCAGGAGGAGAACCCGTTAATCTGGAACCGGGAAATATTGAAGATGGCAACTCTCTAACGGTTCAAAATCAAATCTACAATCGCTTAATTCAATTCAAGCCCGGTACCAGCGATTTGGAACCGGCTTTAGCCACCGAGTGGAAGTCGGCAGAAGGCGGCAAAGTCTGGACGTTTAAGCTGCGATCGGGGGTAAAGTTTCACGATGGCACTGATTTCGATGCTGAGGCGGTGAGATTCAATGTGGATCGGTGGTGGAACCCCAAAAGTGAGTTTGGCTACCGCAATGCCGGAAAGACTTACATCATTTGGAAAAATTTATTTGGCGGCTTTAAGGGGAGTCCAGAATCTCTCTTACAAGATGTCGTAGTCGAGGGGAAGGATACGATTAAGTTTGTACTCAAACAGCCCTTCACCATCTTCCCCACCGCGATCGCATCGGGCTACTTTGGCATCGCTAGCCCAACAGCTATTAAAAAAGCCCAAGCCAGTTATGGCACTCCCGCCTCCTTTGCTGTAGGAACGGGTCCGTTTATTTTTAGAGAATGGCGCAGTGGCGATCGCATCGTCCTCGCCAAAAACCCGAACTATTGGCAGGAAGGCTTACCCAAATCCGAGCAGTTGACTATCCGCTTTATTAGCGACCCAGCCGCTAGGTTAGTGCAACTGAGAGCCGGAACCATCGACCTGACGGTAGATTTAACCCCGGATCAGCTACAAGAAGTGCAAAGAGACCCGAATTTAGAGGCCGTCTTTCGCCCTTCCTTTAATGTCGGCTACCTGGCGCTCAATCCTAGCTACGAGCCTCTCAAGAAACCCGAAGTCCGTCAAGCGATCGCTCAAGCCCTCAACAAAGAGGAAATTGTCAAAGCGTTTTGGGGGGAGTTGGGTGAAAATACGCCTCACTTTACACCTCCCTTGTTCAAAGAGTATCAATCCCAGAAAGCCACAGGCTATCCTTACAATCCTCAACAAGCCCTGCAAACCCTCGCCAAAGCTGGTTATCCTAAGGGGTTTGAGCTTCAACTCTGGTATATGCCTGTCAGCCGCCCCTACTTTCCCACACCCAAGCCAATTGCTGAAGCCTTCGCTGCTGAATTAAGTGCGATCGGGATTAAAGTTAGCCTACAAACTAAAGACTGGGCTGCTTATCTTGGCGATCGCAACAAATCACCCGGTTTCCAAGCCTTTATGCTGGGTTGGACAGGGGATTATGGCGATCCCGATAGCTTTTACTACCCTCACTTCGGCCCCGGTGCCACCGCCGACATCGGAAACTGGAAAAATGAGCAATTGTTCAAACTCTTAGATCAGGTTCGTGTCACTCAAGACAAGGCAGAACGAATCAAAATTTATCAGCAAATTGATGAAATTCTGGAAAAAGAGGCCGTGCGTCTGCCCATTGTTCATTCTAAACCCCTTCTTGCCAAGCGCAAGATTGTTCAAGGTTGGACGCCCAGTCCTCTAGGGACTGAACCACTAGGGGCGGTTACCAAGTCCTGAGCCATCAACATAAATTAATCGGGGCGGTTGGACGCGATTAATGATGGCTCTGATCGATAGCATTGATACAAAACCCGCTCTCTCCCACCCAGTCGTCCTATGGGTGGGTTTTGATTGTTCAGTTATCTGTTGTGTCAATTATTTCTCCGAATGTGACCCCTACAAATCCCTATAATTTTTTATTTCGCTCTACTTCCTGACGTTTATAGTAATGCAGTACACAGAAGTAAGCGGTGAGTGCAATTACCTGACTTTAAACCTCTAACTCACACATAACAAGGCAGTATAACTCGAAGTTTCCTCTCTCATTCTATAAAGATTTTATGAAGTAACGCTCTATACAAATTCAATTTTGATAAATAAGCTTTTTTTATAATTCAAAGCTATATCAGGAATCATTGGGTTATTAGTTCTTGAAGTTTTTTTAAAATTACTAATGAACTGTAAAACCTTAACTGATTTACCGCCAAAAAAGCTGTTTATCCACAAAGTTATATTTTTAAACATTAAGGGTCATTTCTAGACATCAATGTTTATATTTTGTAACCGTATAAAAATACGGACAAGATTAAGTAAAAGCTAACGATTAGACTTAAAGCCACTGTATTTTTACTAGCATCAGGGTTGCCGAAATGAACAATGAAAAAAGTTGCATTAATGATTCCAGGCCAGGGAGTTGTTAGGAATATCAGCGTGGCGGTACAGGTAGCGATGGTAGAGCCACATCGGTCTTTAAGTACAAACTTAGGCTTCCATTACACATTTACAGTTTTTACTCCTACCCACAATCGGGCACATACCTTATCTCGTGTTTACGAAAGTCTTAAAAGACAGACTTATCGTGATTTTGAGTGGCTGATTGTCGATAATGGTTCAATCGATAACACGCCTGAGTTAGTGGAGCAGTGGCAAAAAGAAGCTAAGTTTCCAATCCGCTATATTTACCAAAACAATAAAGGTAAACATATGGCTTATAACTTGGCGGCAAGAAAAGCTAAAGGTGAACTTTTTATTTGCTTAGATTCTGATGATGCTTGTGTAGCTGAAGCCTTAGCATCTTTCAAATATTATTGGGATAGCATTCCCAAAGCTGAACAGGATCAGTTTTTTGGTGTAGAGTGCCCGTGCCAAGACCAAAATGGTAAATTGATTGGCAGTTATTATCCTTCTACTCCTACGGATACTAATTTTTGTGAAATGCGTTATCGCCTGAAAGTAAAGGGTGAAAGATGGGGGTTTCAACGGACTGATATACTGCGACAATTTCCATTTCCAGAGGTCATTGGGCAGAATTTATACGTTGCAGAAATGATTGTTTGGTCTAGGGTCGCCAAAAAATACAAAATCAGATGTGTAAACGACTGTTTACGAATTTACTATGTTGACAGTGGAGCAGACCAATTAACTAAATCTAATTGGGTTCGTAAAAATCCGTTTGGTTTCATTTTAATGTCTAAAAGTATTTTAGACACGGATATCGATTATTTCCACTTTTCTCCCTGGTTTTTTATTCGCAATGCGATTAACTATAGTCGCTACTGTTTCTATTTGAAGATTGGCATTACCAAGCAATTTATCAATCTCAACTCTTTCCTGGGCAGACTGCTGTGGTTTGTAACATTCCCCCTAGGATATGTGCTTTGGTTTACCGGAGTTTAGACTAAGGCAGCGCATTCTGAGTTCGAGCGTATTTATAATATGTCTGTTAAGATAGCTGATTTTAGTTTGTCTTGATAAATACGCTCTCAGATTAACATGGGTCGATATATCCTCAAACGCTTGCTTAACTTAATTCCCGTCCTCTTGGGGATTACACTGTTAGTTTTCGTCCTTCTGCACTTAATACCAGGTGACCCAGCCCAGATATTAGCAGGAACACGCGCTACACCTGAAATAGTGGAGGGAATCCGAGAGCAGTTGGGTTTAAACAAGCCTCTACCCGTACAGTACATTCTGTTCTTGGGGAATCTGCTACGCTTCAACCTTGGCAATAGTATTATGAGTGGCGCTTCAATTATTCAAGAAATTGCTATTCGCTGGCCTGCTACCTTTGAGTTATCGGTTGCTGCCATGTTCATTGCCCTCATTTTGGGAATTCCGGCGGGAGTTTTGGCAGCCGTTCGCAAAAATAGCGCGATCGATAATCTCACCATGAGCGGTTCTTTAGTCGGTGTATCTATGCCCGTATTCTGGTTAGGATTGCTCCTGATTTACCTATTTGCTGTTAATTGGCAATGGCTTCCTCCTGGTTTACGCATTAGTCAAGAAGTCGCCTCAAGCTTCAAACCCCTGACTGGTTTTTATGTTTTAGATGCTTTACTTCAATTAAACTGGAACGCGCTGAAAGATGTACTTGCACATTTAGTTTTGCCCGCGTTAACTCTAAGTACCATTCCCCTAGCGATTATTGCCCGAATTACTCGCAGCGCCATGCTTGAAGTGCTATCACAAGACTATATCCGCACCGCGAGAGCCAAGGGAGTTTTAGAACGTTGGGTGATTTTTAAGCACGCTTTGAAAAATGCTCTCTTGCCGGTGGTAACGATTATTGGCTTGCAGTTCGGGACGCTTTTAAGTGGGGCAATTCTGACGGAAACTATTTTTTCTTGGCCTGGAATTGGCTTCTGGATTTACGATGGGATTCTGAACCGTGATTATCCTGTTGTACAGGGAGGCGTTATTTTTGTATCGATTAGCTTTGTGCTAATTAATCTGTTAGTGGATATTTCCTATGCCTTTTTAGACCCCAGGATTCAGTATCGATGACAATCACCCTGAAGGATTGGACTGCCAATGCTCGAAATGTACTTGGGCGATTTTTGCAATCGACATCGGGGAAGATTGGTTTATTTTTGGCGATCGCAATTATACTCCTAGCGCTACTCGCTCCAGTCTTACACCCCTATGACCCCTCGACAGACCGAAATTACCTAACGCGGTTGAAACCTCCCAGCGCCCAACATTGGTGGGGTACCGATGGTCTGGGGCGAGATGTGTTGATACTGGTATGGTATGGGCTGCGGACTTCGCTGTCTGTGGGTTTAGTCTCGGTGTTGCTGGGATTAACGATTGGTGTGTTGCTAGGATTGGTGGCTGGCTACTTCCGAGGAGGGTGGGATACTGGAATTGGTTGGTTGACGGATATTCTCTTAGCTTTTCCTTCGATTTTATTAGCGATCGCAGTCGTTACCATCACAGGCCCTAGTTTACCCAGTGTGATGATTGCAGTTGGTGTCGTGCAAGTCCCAATTTTCATCCGGCTGACGCGCAGCATGGTACTATCCCTGCGAGAGCAAGAGTTTGTCCAAACCGTAATCGCGTTTGGCGCGACTCCAGCCCGAATTATTTTCCGCCATATCTTACCCGCTAGCCTTGCACCCATCGTGGTACAAGCCACTCTATCGATTGGGACGGCAACCTTGGAAGCGGCAGGTTTAGGATTTTTGGGTTTGGGAGCTCAACCGCCTACGCCAGAGCTAGGAACCATGCTATCGGATGCCTTTAAAAATGGCTATTCCCTCTCTGCCCCTTGGACAGTCCTGTTTCCGGGTTTGATGATTACGCTGATTGTTCTAGCCTTTAATCTCCTGGGGGATGGATTACGGGATGCTCTTGACCCACGAGAAGGCTATTGACCCTAAATTCCGTATTCGTCAAGTATCAAACTACGTAATTTCTGGTAATGGGTAATGGGTAATCCGTTTTCTGTTTTTTCCCCATGCCTCAGTTCTGAAAAAACTGACCGAATGGATTGCCGAAACCGTTATAAAGTCTCCTGGTGGAGTACATTTTAGCTTAGAAAGAAAAGTGACCTGTAAACAAGAATACTTCTTCCAAAGTCCTAGCCAAGGGTCAGCTCATTCTTTCGAGCCATATCTTTAGATAGAGGAGGAGTTCTGACTTCAGTAGTAGACTAACGACATGGCAAGTGTTAAGTTACCCAGCACATTGCTACTGACAGGACATCAAGCGTTAAGCCTCTACTGATGAATTAGTAGGGGCTTCTTTTTATATCTTTTTATAGTTATTTTGATCAAGTTACCCCCACTCTTAACGAGCAGGGGTAGGGCCTACCGACAGGACAGCAAGCTCCACTACTCACCTTAAGAGTATTTTGAGAATATATCCCCTACTAGAAGGAGTATGCCCAATGACTGACAGGCTCAAAACCTATTGATTGGATTGACTTGAACAGTGCCAAAGATTTAATTAAATCTTTTCATGCCAAACTTTTGTTCAGCGAAATGAGCCACAACTGCAACTAAATCATCAGGCTCAATCGGCTTCGGCAAATGTACCTGAAATCCTGCTTCGAGCGAACGAATACGTTCTTCTTGTGCAGCGCAAGCCGTCAAAGCAATAGCTGGTATTAGTCCTCCCTGGTTAGGGGAGAGGGTTCTGATTTGGTGAATCAGCCAATATCCATCCTCAAAAGGCATGGCTATATCACTAATGAGGACATCTGGTTTGAAGGGTGCGTTCGCGTAGCCGGCGCTTTGCGTCATCACGTTAAACGCTTCTCTGGCGGATGCGGCTGTTACCACCTGTGTCCCATATTCTTCAAGAATCATTCGGACTAATTCGAGGCTGTCGTCATTGTCATCTACCACCAATACTTGCAAGTTTGCGAGAATTTTAAATCTATCTTGCTCAAGATGCCAGTTATCACAAACTGTTGAAACCATAGTTTTATCTCCTTAGTTGGAGGGTCAATTAGGGAGAAAGTCCTTCTAGAGAAATGGCGGCAACCGTCTCTCTAGAGGGCATATCGCTCGTTCTTTCATTTAATCAGGCTTCTCTGACTTCAGTCTTATGCCCTTAGACATAGCAGGGAGACGGCTAACTTAAAGCCGGATTTGCATAAAAAGCAGTTTAGCTTGATTGAAGAACTTTCGTTGTGTCATCCTCTGCCAAACGACCATCTTCCATATAAACAAGTCGGTCGGCAATATCGAGAATACGATTATCATGAGTGACAAGCAGAATAGTGCAACCCTGTTCTTTGGCTAAACGCTGCATAATTTCAACGACATCTCGACCTGATTTCTTGTCGAGTGCCGCAGTGGGTTCATCGGCTAAAACAATCTTGGGATGACTGACTAAAGCACGAGCAATCGCTACCCGTTGCTTCTGTCCTCCTGATAAGTTTTCAGGATAATAATTCGTGTGATTTCCCAAGCCAACCTGTTCTAAAATCGCTGTTGCTTTAGCATTCATGTCCTGTTTTAGCATTTCGTCGTGGAGTTCTAACGACATCCGCACATTTTGTTTAGCCGTCAAAAAGCTCATCAAATTATGGGCTTGAAAAATATAGCCAATCTGTCTTCGGACTAGCGTTAACTGTTGCTTACTTGCTCCACTCATCTCCTGTCCAAGAATCTTCAGGCTGCCTTCTTGAGCAGAACGTAAGCCACCCAGCAAGGTCAACAAAGTTGTTTTCCCAGACCCGGACGGCCCAGTCATAATGACAATTTCTCCGGAATAAATTTTTAGATTAATATCAAATAAAGCCTGTTTTCGTAGTGCGCCTTTCCCAAAGTAATGGTTGACTTGGTGGACGGTAATAACAGGTTCGGTACTCAGTCGTGAGTTAAATAAGGGAGAATCAATAGCTTCCATAGACTTATGTTTGAGACATACTACTAAAACACATCAGCAGGGTCAGCCGATTGTAGTTTCCGCATAGAAATTACGCCAGAAATAACACACATAACAATCGTGAGTATCAGCACTAATATGGCTCGTGGTAGCTTCATCCCAATGGGTAAAAGGGTAGCCGCATAGGCAATCTGAAATAGACCAAGCGCCAGGAGGAAACCTGGAATATAACCCAACACAGCGAGGAGCAATGCCTCTTGCATCAAAACACCGAGTAAATAGCGATCGCTATACCCCATGGCTTTCAACGTAGCGTATTCAGGGAGGTGATCGGACACATCAGAATAGAGAATTTGATAGACAATAACTACACCGACAATGAATCCTACAACTACGCCCAAGCCGAAAATAAAGCCAATGCCACCACTTTGCCAGTAATCGATTTCAATTTGGGCAAATTCTTGAGGGGTGAGGATTTTAATATCATTAGGTAAAGTCGTAACGAGGCGCGATCGCACTTGATCAACATCCGCGCCCGGTTTTAAATTAATCAAACCAACGGCAATTTGATTGGGTTGGTTATCAGGAAATAGTTTCAGGAATGTTGAATCACTGGTTATAATATTTCCATCTGCACCAAACGAAGCACCTAGAGTAAACAAGTCAACAATCTGAAGATTCTGGCCATTCACCTGAGCTTCCAGAGTTTTTTCTTGTTTCAAAAGGTCTGCAATAGGGCCATATTCGGGTCGAGAAGCGCGGTCAAATAGAGCTTGATTTAAGAGTTTAAGTCGCTCCAAGTTTTGATTCACTTCTGGTAAATTAAAAGCCGGATTGGCGGGATCAATGCCCCATACTAAGATGCCGCGACTGAGGCGAGTTTGGGAATTTCGCCACTGGGCAATGTTAATGTACAACCCACGAATTGATTCAACTCTGTCATCACTTAAGGTTTGATAGAGTCGCTCTCTGGGAAAGTTTTTGATGTAAAACAGAGTTTGAAATTGGGGATTAATTAATACTAAATCTGCCTGAAGATTCTGGTGTGATTTTGTTGCCCCGTCTAGTAGTGCATCTAAAAAACCGAGTTGAATAAACATGAGCATATCTGCAAAGGCAATTCCTGCCAGTGCTACGGCGAGGCGTGTTCTTTCTCGACTGACTTGAAACCAAGCTAGGGGTGTTTTACGAAATAGTTTGGGCAGCATGGTAAACCTACCTCATATCATTTTGATGGAAGAATAACGAACCACAGAGGCCCAGAGTACACAGAGAAGAGGAGAGGAAAAAGAGAGAATTTCACATCTCATTGAGTATTTCTATATCAAACATTCGTTATAAATTAGGACATCGTATATTTACTCTTGAATCGCAACTTTTACTTGTAAGTTGGTCAACCCTGCAACTCGCTGACTATCTTCAGGATTTAGATGGATTTTTACCTCTATCACTCGCTGATCAAGGTTTTCTCCTGGTTGATTGCTAAAAACATTTTGCCGACTCACCTGTAATCCAATTTCGCTGACGGTTCCTTGGAGTTCACCCAAAAAGGCTTGGCTGGTAACTAGGGCTTTTTGTCCCAACTTAACTTTGCCAATATCGGTTTGATAAACTTCGGCAACCACTGCCATCTGGGAGGTTTGCCCCAAATAGGCAATTCCCGATTCACTAATTTTTTCTCCAGGACGAGTGTGAATCTTTAAAATCTGTCCGACAATTGGGGCACGGATATAGGCTAAATTTAATTCTGTTTGAGCGCGTTTGACTTCGGTAACGGCTTGATCGACTTCTGTTTGAGCTGCCTGCACATCCACAGGACGAACTTCAGTAATCTGATTGAGGGTAGCTTTGGCTTGCTTGAGTTGCTCTTGCAATGTCTCTGCTGTCCGCTTTTGGGTGGCTGTCGCTTGGTTAAATTGAGCTTGGGCAGTTTCCAGAGTGAGGCGCTTGCTATCGAGCTTTGAGGCCGATTCAGCACCTTCCCGGTACAGTATTTGAAAGCGGTTGTACTCTGCACGAGCATTGTTGAGTTCGGCTTGGTAGCGTGCGATCGCCGCTGTTTGAGTGGAAAGTTCTCCCTCTAATTCGGCCTGTAATCGGGTAATTTCTGCTTTTTGAGCGGTAATTTCTCCGGTTTTAGCTCCTGCTTTTACTTGGGCTAAGCGGGACTGGGCAACTCTCACTTGTTGTTTGGCTTGCTCTAAGGCGGATTGTAAGCGATCGCGCGAATCGAGAATCGCAATTACTTGTCCCTGCTGCACCTGATCGCCCTGCTTAATCAAAACTTGAGCAACGCGATCGCCATCCAAACTCACCGGCGCTGAGAGGCGAATCACTTCACCCATCGGTTCGAGTCGTCCCAACGCACTCACTTTTTTGACAATTGGAGTCGTTTCTATGGGTTGGGAGGGTTTGCGATCGCCAATCATACCAAACCGGGATGCGCCATAAAAAACCGTCGCACCTGTAACGGCAGTAGCCGCTATGATCAGTCCAATTAGCCACCGCTTGGATGGTTTTGATAATAATTGCGAACTCATGTTTGCTCCTGTTTCTGTTGTGGTTTTAGGTACAGCGTTAGCATTTTCCCCAACAGTTCGGCTTGCTCTTCGATGGGTACGACTTCTCCCTCGAATAGTCGAACTAAGAGTAAACCCATCAGCAGACTGATACTAAAGTTGATCAGGGCGCGGTCTTGGATGCCCAAAAGTTCAGTCATCACCTGTCTACTTTCCTCAAACATTTGTTTGAGTGTCTCGTTGTTAATTACCTCTTCTCTGTCTTGCTGTTGGTAAAAATTAACTCCGACTAAGATTTGTTTGTAAAAGTAGTCTTCATGTTGGGCATGGAAGGCAAATAAGGCTGCAATTCGCTCTTCTAGTGTTTCGGCATTTTCGAGTACAGTGGCGATCGCTTGATTGTCTTGTCGGGTTTGTTCCTCTACCAATTGCCAAAACAGCTCTTTTTTACTCGGAAAATAGTGATATAGCGTTCCTGTCGAAACCCCCAGTCCCTTGGCAATCTCCCGCATGGTAATCGAGGCATAACCCTTCTGTGCAAATAAATCGAAGCACTTGAGCAGAAGTTCTTTGCGGTATTGATCGTGGTCAACAATCTTTGGCATGGTCAGGATTACTTTATATCGAACGTCCGATATATTATAAGTCACCACACCTATGCCCTAAGATTGTTCGTCTTGGGCGTTTTCCTTATATCGAACGGTTGATATATTTATAGCACAACCTATTTAGGCTGGAGAAGGGGCTTTGACCAAAAAAGGTAGAAGGCAGAAGGCAGAACGCAGAAGACAGAACGCAGAAGGCAGAACGCAGAAGACAGAAGGCAGAACGCAGAAGGCAGAAGGCAGAAGACAGAAGACAGAAGGCAGAACGCAGAAGGCAGAAGGCAGAAGGCAGAACGCAGAAGGCAGAACGCAGAAGACAGAAGGAATGCCTTCGCTATGGGCCCACGACCTTAGGAAGTAAGGGTATCAAGCTCATGAGTGAACAAATTTCACTGGCTCCCGTTCAGCCGGAGATAAGAGTGAGGAGAGTCCCAATCCCCATCTGAACGGAAACTTCTGCCTTCTGCCTTTCCTCTTCTGCCTTTTTCAACCAAATGGCGAATTCTTCCTTCATGTCTGAGTCAGAAGCCAACCCTAGGCACAATCCAAACGGGTATTAGGCGATAACTGCAATACATTCAATTTCGACCAACACATCCTTAGGCAGACGGGAAACCTGGACACAGGCACGAGCTGGGGCGGATTCTTCCTGGAAGTATCGGGCATAAACTTGGTTCATGGCGGCAAAATCATTCATATCTGCCAGAAAGACGGATGTTTTCACGATTTCTTGAGTTGTCGCACCTGCTGCCGTCAGGATCGCTTCTAGATTTGCCATCACTTGTTCGGTTTGCTGGACGACATCATTACCCCCGACAATCTCACCCGTTTTGGGGTCGAGGGGAATTTGACCGGCGACAAAAACCAATTGACCACTGGCGGCGATCGCTTGATTATAAGGGCCAACGGGTGCAGGTGCGTTGTCGGTACGAATCACGTTTCGGGTCATAGTCTTGAGTCCAGGGAGGTCGATTCAGCAAATTGTCCCAAAAAACAATATAGCGATTCTCCTATTAGTGCAATACAGTCTGACCTCTCCCCCAACCCCTCTCCTACCAGGAGAGGGGAGTAAGTTTTCTTCCCACAACCCCAGAAAGGACTATAGAATCGAGTCAATCCTGTGAGAAGAATGAGCGATTGGAGCGATGAAGACGCTAGCCAAATGGTCTGTGGATGACTATCACCGCATGATCGAAGCGGGAATTTTGCACGATCGCCGCGTGGAGTTGCTAGCAGGCGAAATTGTTGAAATGAGTCCAGAAACCCCGATTCATTACAATACGGCAAAGCGAGGTGCAAAATACCTGGAGGAGTTGCTAGCAGGCAAAGCCGATGTTCGTTTCAATGGACCGATTACACTACCTGACTCCGAACCCGAACCGGATATTGCCATTGTTCGACTGCCAGAGTCTGCATACAACGATCGCCATCCTGGACGTGATGATATCTGTTGGGTCGTAGAGGTGGCTAAGACTAGCCTGAAAAAAGACTTAGACCTCAAAACTTCTATCTACGCATCTGCTGAAATTCAAGAGTATTGGATATTGGATTTATCTGCTAGGCGAATGATTGTCTTGCGAGAGCCTCAGAATGGTCAGTACGCTAAACAACAGGTTATCCGTGAAGGAGTGATTCCCTTCGGGATAGCTTCGCTTCACGCGCCTTTAGCATTTCCAGATATTCAGGTATCTGTTGAAAGGCTTTTGGCTTGAGTGCGAGAGCGTTGCGAGAAGAGCGAAGCGCAGATCAGTTTTGCTGGTGCCCCTTGGCAATCGCTCCCTACTTCAGCGCCCTGATGCTTGCGGTTTATGAGCGATCGCCACCACTGCCAGGATTCCTACGGGTAAAAGTATGTTCTCTAGCTTCACAGGGAACCTCAGAAATTCATCCTTTCTAAGTCTGGCAGCTTTTCACGGAGGGAGGCGTTCACTTTCCTTGAAAGGTGTGAGGCGGTAATTTTGAGGGGTGATCGCTTCTCGTACTGCTTCGGTTTGGGAGAGTGGACTTCGAGGAGGAGGGTGCGATCGCTCCAGAAAATCAGTACATTTTCAGGGATGTAAGTCATCTTCTGATTCTGACTCGCTTTGGTCAGCCTCATCTCGTATGGCGTGATTTACCCTACTATCCTTATATGGATCATAAGAAGTATTGGGTAGATTTTGAGCACCCAGAACTCTTAAAAGGTAAACATTTCGTTCATCAAGCCCTATTGCATCTGCTAAATCTGCACCATACCAATTCCGTAACAAGCTTGTGTCATCATTAGGCAAATAACGACCCGTTTTTATTTCAATAGTCAAATCTTTTCCCTCAATTGTTAGAAGGCGAATCACTTCTTCACCTACATCGTAATTAAGCAAAAATATAGATTTAATTTTTTGTATCCACTTGGATTGTTTGTCTTCTATAAGGCTAAGTACTACCTCATTATCTTGAAGGACAGAATGTAATTCAGGCTCGTTTAAATCATCAAGTAGATGTGAATAATAAAAAACTACTTTACTATTACTACTCAAAGTCATACTCTTAATCCAACCCGATCTAGTTACATTTACATTCTTTAAATTAACTCCTCGTAAGGACGCATTTACTAGCTTAGAGTTTATATCCAATTTAGCTCTGTTTAGATCGGCATATTCTAAGTTGCATTCTGTGAGATCAGCATTCGATAAGTCAGCCCAAATCAAATTAGTACCTGCAATATTCTGCCCTCTCAAAGCTTGCCTATCATATCGAACTAGAATAGTTGCAATATTCCCGCCAAGTATACCCACTTCCTCTGAAGATTTACCCTTGGTTCCTCTGATGAGAGACAGTAGCCTTGTGTTGACTTTATTTTGATCCGGAGAGATCATATTTATGAGCAAATTTAGAATAGCACCAGCTCGCTCTATTTCAATCCTGTTAGCTGTAGTTAGCGGTTCTTTCCCAACAGTTTCGGCAAGCAAACTTACTGTTTCGGGAATAAACTCTCCAAGAGAAGGAATAGGCTCAATATCCCCTTTACCATCACATTGGCGATAGAAGTAGGATGACCAAGTGTAATTAGATGATAGGGCTTCATTTAGATGAGATTGCGCTTTATCTAACTCTATAAAATCAGGAGCTAATATTCCTAGTTCAGCAGCAAATTTGTAGGCTACGAAAAACTCCAATAGTGAGCGGTGCGCTGGTGTGTAATCACCGTCAGCATTACGGATGAGCATGGTCTGACCCATCATGTCAAAGTGCCAATGATCTAGATATTTTTGCTCCTGCACAGCATGGCTGAACAAGCGACGGAGTCGATCCGGGAAAAGCCGATAGTTGAGGCTCATTTGGTTAGTAGACAGCATTTCCCATGACAATTCACACAGGAAATAGAGTTTATCGGCTAACGAGGTAAAAGTACGTTCTGCCTTAATGTCTCGCTCCATTTTCGTCCGTACAGCATAGAGAACGTATAGCAGAAGATATCTTGGTTTTCTTCCTTTTTCACCTCATCACGAGCAGCAGGACTAATCCGGCGAGATGCGACTAGCCAACCTTCTATAGTTTTTTGCTCATTGACAGTCCGCTGTAAAGCTACAACATCACCTAGCTTCCCCTCACCCTCAACACCCCGCACAAGAATGCGGTCGTATCCTCGTCGTGCTGGAATATTAATAATCCACTCGAAATAGTTATCTCCTTCTACGTTATAGCTATCAAATTTGTAGCCCAGAGTCTCAAACCAACCCCTCATTTGCTGCGTTAGAATGAACGTCCCAATTTTTTCATTCTTTGACTCACCTGCTGGCTGAAGTTCTTGATAACTCCGGGACTGTATAGCTAATTCAAGTAAAATTTCACTGGGTGCCTTGAGTCTGGATATCTGTTCTTGTATATCAGATACACTTCGCATCAGGGTGTCGAGCTTCCGATCCCGCAAAACTTCAGATGGTGTACGTGTGCTGTTGGCAACGTCAATGAAGACCATAGCAAAAGCGGCAAATTCGGGAAGCAGGTCAACGCTTAGTTCTTTTATTTCATCACCCAAAGCATAGCCATCAATAAATTCTTGACCTTTTTTGATGAGGATTAGAAAGTCATTCTGTTCAAATGCTTCACGGAAAGCCCGTTTAATATCTTCCTGTCGAAACAATTCCAGAATTTGCCGTGGTTTTCCCACCCCGTACTTTACGAGAGTATAAGCATAGACACCAGAAAAGTCAGCAGGTGGATGCTCTGGGTCAAGACCAACTTTCTCTAATAATTTAATTACTGTCTCATTACGCTCAAGCTTATTTTTTATGGGAGTAGCTGCCGCACTAGCGATTGTCGTGATTACCTTCGCTAACGGGTTGAAGTTATCTCCTGTCATAAATCCTCTATAGAGATTAAAGTGATATGAGCTGGTGCTTACTGACTATTAGGTACAAGCATCAGTAGAGTTAGTTTCTTTAACATAGAACTCAGATTAATAACTCCCTCTACCTTCCTACTACGGTAGACTGTAAGCCAACTTCAACAGAGCATTGCGAAACTTAGTTTCAGATGCCGTTGGCACAACCAAAGAGCGATCGCTCCCCTTAACCATCCATCTGATTCGGCTCTGGTAGGAACTCAGGATTCATCACTTGTTCTGAAGTGTAGGGGCATTCTTCTGGAAAAACCTGTTCGTCCAACTGAGTCTCTCGAATTGCCAAAGCTAAGCCTAGCTCGTAAGCAGCAAGAAAAACCTCATCTAGATAAGACTTCAAACTAGGGCTATCCTGCAAAAGCAACCTGATCTGAACCCGTTGTTCTCGAATTGTACCCAACCAACTATTGCTGCGTTTGTCAGATTGAAATTGCCACTTCAGGAGGTGTCCTAACAACACTCCTAGTCGATTTCTCAGTTCTTGTCGCTCTTTTCTGCCCAAAGATTCAATTTCCTCAATCAGATTGATCGTGTCTAATCGATCCCACTGCTGAGCTTTGAGCAGCGTCACCTGCTCTTGAGTCCAGCCATAAAAATCTGTTTCATAAAGGTGAGATGTATACATTTTCATGGACTCTCATTAATTTTATTCATCGTCATGAATTGCCCAAAGCCAAATAATCTGCTCGATAGCAATCCGCTTCCCCAATCCTGGCTTTAATATCCGAACTGAGAACAAGGCAAGGGCTATTATTGAGGTGATTACATAATAGCTTTATTAAGTTACTCGCAATAATAATAATATGAGGCTTCTTTGCCCCAACCCTTGCATAAACTTGTCCACGTCTATACTCATGCTTGATCGGGCTGACTTGCTCTCCCTCTAAATAATCTTCTCTTAAGATATAGAATTGGTTTTTGCTAACAGTCATTTGATGTCCTGATAGTCATGAGCAGTTGCTTCTGAAACTTAGAAGAACGGCCCCTAAATAGGTTGTGCTATTTGGTATACTTTAACCCAACTTCAACAGAGCCTTGGGGAACTTCGTTGCAAAGACTATTGCCACAACCCAAAAGCGCTCGCGTTAACAAGGCGAGGCGTAACCCAGTGCGGCAACTTTCAGCAGATCGCCATTTCTTCATTAAAATACTTGCATAAATCGCCAACCCCAAGCTGATAACTCCTATAGCTGCACAAGCCAACTCCCAACCCCCGTCCCGACGTTAAAGGTTCTTCTACTCCATTGAGACAATGCTGGCTCTATGCGTATTTTATTTTTACACTCCAACTTTCCAGCCCAGTTTCGGCACCTCGCTGTCGCCTTAGCTCAAGACTCCAAACATAAAGTTGTCTTCGGCACGACTCGCAAGGAAGGAACGCTCCCCGGAGTCTATAAAGCTATCTATACCCCCTCGCGCGAAGCTCACCCCCAAACTCATCACTATGTGCGAACTTTGGAAAATGCGGTGCTTCAGGGTCAAGCCGTTTATCGTCTCGCTGACCAACTCAAGGCTCAAAGCTTTATCCCAGATGTGGTTTATGCTCATTCCGGTTGGGGGCCAAGTTTATTTATAAAAGATATCTTTCCCAAAGCTAAGCTTCTTTGCTACTTTGAATGGTTTTATCATGCTCACGGTTCAGATGCCGACTTTGACCCCAGTGAACCCCTGACGGCTGACGATGAAGCTCGTATTCGCATCAAGAATGCACCCATATTAATCGATCTCTATAGTTGCGATCGCGGACTGGCTCCCACCTATTGGCAACAACAGCAATTCCCACCGGAATATCACAACAAAATTAAGGTTCACCATGATGGCGTGGATACTCAATTCTTCCAGCCCCAACCAGGCGCGAAGTTATTCCTACCCCGCATCAATCTAGACTTGCGAGAAGTTCCTGAAATCGTGACCTATGTGGCGCGGGGAATGGAACCCTATCGAGGCTTTCCGCAATTAATTGAGACTGTAGCATTGCTGCAAAAGCGACGCCCTCAGTGTCATGTTGTGATTGTCGGAGAAAACCGCGTAGCTTATGGCAGGACGCTGCCCGACGGCAAAACCTACAAGGATGTAATGCTGGAAAAAGTGCCCCTCGACCTCAACCGAGTCCACTTTACCGGTTTGCTCCCTTACCCGGAATACTTGCAAGTTCTCCAAGCAAGTTCCGTCCATCTTTACCTTACCCGCCCGTTCGTTTTGTCCTGGTCAATGCTAGAAGCACTATCCACCGGTTGTTTGGTGGTGGCTTCTCATACAGCGCCCGTAACTGAGATGATTCAGGACGGTGTCAATGGTCTGTTGGTCGATTTTTTCGATACCCAAGCCATTTGCGATCGCATCGAATATGCTCTTGACAATCCGACGCAGATGGTATCCATTCGCCATCAAGCGAGGGAAACCATTTTAGAGCGTTACGATTTGGCTCAATTATTACCACAACACTTGCAGTGGATACAGGAAATTACTGAACAATGAAAACAGCCGCGATTCTTTATCAGCCAGACGGATTCGAGACTCAAGGTCAGCGCTTAATGGGTCGTCAAGCCGCAGGTGAGGGATTCCTCAAAGCGTTAGCGCGTCATGGCAAGGCAGAATCTCTGTATTGTTCGACCAAGGACAAGGCAGGATTTGAAGCATTTTCTCAACAGGTTCGCCCTTGGCTATCGAACTCTCGCCAAATTCGCTGGCTTCCCGCAGGTAATCCCTTAGCTCTGGCAGAAGCGGGTACTCTCTACAGACCCGACCCCCTGATTAACGAACTGGCTTGGCAACGGCGGTTTGCCAACCAACAGGCATACAGCCTCTGCGGCGTCACCCATACCCTGGCGAGTAAAGGGGCAATGGAGGGTATTGGGAACCTGCTTATCGCCCCTATCCAGCCTTGGGATGCTGTCATCTGCACCTCTAGGGCTGTCAAAACCATGGTTGAACGGCTCCTAGGAACTTGGTCAGAGTATCTTGCTGTGCGCCTGGGTGCTAAGCCTGCCGTTCAGTTCAGGCTGCCGGTGATTCCCCTCGGAGTTGATTGTGAGGCGTTTCCTCAAGGTCAGGTCGCCCAAGAAACTCGAAGTCAGTTGCGCCAAAAACTGGGAATTGGCCCGGATGACCTGGTGGTCTTGTTTGTCGGTCGGTTGATCTTCAATGCCAAAGCTCATCCCGTCCCCATGTATCTGGCGATGGAACGGGCTGCTCAAGCCACGAATGCCAAGGTGCATCTAATCCAGGCGGGTTGGTTTGAAGACGAACAACAAGAAGTGGCCTTTAAAAACACGGCCTCTGTTTTTAGCCCTACCGTTAACCATCTGTTTGTGGATGGACGCCAACCAGAGATTCGCCAAAATATTTGGTCTGTCGCAGATGTCTTTATCTCCCTGGCAGACAATATCCAGGAAACCTTTGGGCTAACTCCAGTTGAGGCAATGGCGGCGGGTTTACCGGTTGTTGTAGCAGATTGGGACGGTTATAAGGATACGGTACGCCACGAATTGGATGGTTTTCGGGTTCCTACCCTGATGCCGCCTCCCGGATGCGGTTTGGATTTTGCGGCAAATTACCACGATGACAATCTAAACTACAGCACCTATGTCGGTCATATCAGTCTGATGACGGCGGTGGACGTTGATGCCTGTACCGAGGCGTTAACCGTTTTATTGACTCAGCCAGAAGTCCGGCAACGTTTGGGCGAAAATGGTCGAGTTCGTGCGCGTGAAATCTATGATTGGTCAGTCGTGATTGGGGCGTATGAAGCCCTGTGGGAAGAATTAGCTGAGATACGGACAAAAGCAACCGTATCAGCGCCTGTGGCTCCGGGAAAACCGCCCCATCCTTTGTGTAACGACCCCTTTCATCTGTTAGCTCACTATCCTACCCAGAGTTTGAGTCAGGATATGGTTCTCAGTCTCGGTGCGATGGCAGCACCGGAAAAATTGCAGGCACTCCGCACCACTTGGATGACGAACTTTGGGGCAGACAAGCGCTCGCCAACTGCGATCATCGATCAGGTACTAGAAGCGATCGCGAAAGAAGGCTCTCTAAAAGTAGCTGACATTCTACAGCGCTTCGCTGGCTCGGAACTGGGGGCTGTGGTCTATCTATCCCGAACCTTGGTGTATCTGCTCAAGTTTGATGTATTGCGACAGGTGCGCTGAACTAGTTTAAGAAGGCAGAAGGCAGAAGGCAAGAAAGTTTGTACCGTAAGCTTTTTAACCTTTTTCAACTGGCACCAGATTCATTGTTCGTTGCGAGAAGGGCAAATCATTTCGATACAACCGTTGCAAAAACTCAATCTGCTCCTTGGGCGTAATTTTCAGCGGCCCCTGCAACCAGAAGCGATCAATATCTTTCATCGCCGTTGCATTACGCTGAGGATTGTGTTCGTAGGTTCGGTTTTGCTTGGAGTCGTAAATTAAAATCGATCCTTCTAGTCCTAATTGTTTAAAGTGCTGTCCCAAATCTGGCGTTTGAGCCGTAGTTAAGGTTGGAGGTTGAGGTGAACTCGAAGAGGATTGAGCGAGAACGCCCACTTTGAAGCTAATCGCAATTAGCAAGACAAGGCATCCCATCATGGGAATGAGTACAGAGCGTGAGCGCCAAAGACGAAACAGAATTTTTTCTCCTTACGGATGAAATAGATGGCAGCTGATACTTTAAAACGGGTCACTAGAGTCTTTGGCTTTACTTCGTAGCCTATACAATCAGCTTGCGAATTTTCAATAAATGCGGTAGCTTCTTGATAAAGACTTGCAAGATATATTCCCGTATAGACGTATAGAGGTTAATTACCCAGGTTCAGGCAGGAACGTCTGGTGAAATTGCCGTGACCAAAATTAGCTTGTAGCTAAGCAAAACGCCGGCTGACCGGATGGTCTGTTGCAGCTAGCGGAACTCGTGGTTGTAGGTCTTCAAAAAAGCCGCTGAGTCTAAGAGCTATCTAATGGCTCTGAGGGGGACATCTGCACATTTTTAACACCATGGCTCATCCTCATTTTCTCAAAAACTGGCCTGCTCCTGTACAGATTCTGATTCGACCGATGTGGTTAATCTCACTCGGATTCCACGCCCTACTGCTGAGTATACCAATCCCTTCTCAACAACAGGCTGAGCCGCCTTCTGAGAAAAAATCCGTTAAAGTTACGCAGTTGCCTCCTCCGCCTTCTCCCCAACCCTCCCCAACGGTTCAACGACCCACACCCTCCCCTGTAGTGCAACCGAGCACGCTCCTACCTGTCATACCCTCACCTAGAGTACAGCCGAGCACATCACTGATTATTAAACCCTCTCCACGACTTCAGCAACCTCAGCCGTCTCCTACTGTGGCGCAAAACACGCCAACCCCGGCACCAACACCAACACCAAGTCCCACGCCAACACCAACACCAAGTCCCACGCCAACACCAACACCAAGTCCCACGCCAACACCAACACCAAGTCCCACACCAAGTCCCACACCCACGCCAACCCCGGCACCAACACCAAGTCCCACGCCAAGTCCCACGCCAACGCCAACACCAACACCAAGTCCCACGCCAACACCAACACCAAGTCCGACACCAAGTCCCACGCCAGATGACCCCTTGGCAGAGTTTCCCCAGATTGAGGGAGCTCAAGCGGGTTGTAATGGTTTACTAGGGTGTTGGCAAACACCAGAAACGCAGTGGCGTGATGTATCGAGCAATCTCGAACAGAAGCTAGAAGCTAAAGGGTATCAAGTGAAGGCGTTAGATCTCGAAGATGACACGGGAAGAAGAGTATATGAGGTGTCTAAGGCAGGTGAGATCAAGTATTATCTCAACGTACTTTCCACAAACCGAGGTACAGTGTACAAAATGTCTCAAGAGCCACTGACCCGCGAACAACTCAATCAGGCGGCGGCGCTCTAGGCAACTGAAATCAATTCCATGGAAAAACCGATTCGATATGCACCTACCCCCTCTGGAAGCGTCAGCCGCAAGCCAGTATTTCCCCGTGTGCGTTTCAGTGGCTGGACGGTTCTGGTTATCGCGATCGCTTTTCTCATCTCGACGCCAGTCCTATTTGTCTTGGGCAACATCTTCACGGACTCTGGCGAGGTTTGGAAGCATCTAGCCGAAACAGTCTTGTGGCGTTACATCACCAACTCGTTTTGGTTGATGATGGGGGTCGGCTGGGGTGTTTTAGTGATTGGGGTGGGGACGGCATGGCTGGTAACGATGTGCCGCTTTCTGGGTAGTCGTCTATTTGAATGGGCACTATTGCTTCCTCTGGCTGCACCGGCTTATGTGCTGGCTTACACCTATACTGACTTTTTGGAATTTTCGGGACCTGTACAAACAGCACTGCGTAATCTGTTTGGTTGGGGGTATGGGGACTATTGGTTTCCCAATGTGCGATCGCTTTGGGGAGCAATTGTCATGCTGACATTAGTCCTGTATCCCTACGTTTATCTGCTGGCGCGAGTTGCCTTTTTAGAGCAATCCGTGTGTACCCTAGAGGCCAGCCGGACGCTGGGTTGTGGCCCTTGGCGCAGTTTCGCTACCGTTGCCTTACCTTTGGCACGACCTTCCATCGTTGCTGGTTTAGCACTCGCTCTGATGGAAACCCTGAACGACTTCGGCACCGTGCAGTATTTTGGTGTTGATACCTTTACGACCGGCATCTATCGGACTTGGTTTGGATTGGGTGAGCGAGTGGCGGCAACTCAACTGGCAGCTTTTCTGTTGTTATTCATCCTCTGGTTGATTTTGCTGGAGCGTTGGTCGCGTCGTCGAGCGCGATATTATCAGAGTGCCGCCGCACACCGCCGACTGCCGAGTTATCAACTCCGGGGAATACGGGCTATCGGTGCTGGATTGGCTTGTTTTGTCCCCCTCGCTCTGGGTTTTCTGCTTCCAGCCGTCATTCTGTTGGATATGACGATTAAAAATGCCGAAATTACCTTAGATGATCGCTTTTGGGGCTTTGCTCGTAATAGTTTCATCCTGGCTGCACTCACTGCCACTTTGGGAGTCGCGATTGCAATTGTAATGGCCTATGGGTTACGTCTGCGATCAAATGCGGCGATGCGTCTCTCAGCACGCGTTGCTTCAATGGGTTACGCTGTGCCCGGTTCGGTGATTGCCGTGGGTATCCTCATCCCTATTGGTAGGCTCGATAATGCGATCGATGCTTGGATGCGAAGCAGCTTTGGCATCTCAACGGGTTTGCTCTTGAGTGGCACCATTACCGCGCTGGTATTTGCTTATTTAGTGCGTTTCCTTGCCGTTTCCTTCAGCACCGTTGAGGCAAGCCTGGGCAAAATCAAGCCGAGTTTAGATGATGCGGCGCGATCGCTCGGATACAACTCAACGAGTACTCTGGTTAAAGTACATATCCCCCTTATGTGGGGCGGTTTGCTGACGGCAGGAATGATGGTCTTTGTGGATGTGATGAAGGAACTGCCAGCCACACTGATCGTTAGACCTTTTAATTTTGACACCCTAGCCGTTCGAGTATACAATCTGGCTTCCGACGAGCGGTTAGCGGAGGCAGCAGGGCCAGCACTAGCGATCGTCGCGGTGGGGATTATACCCGTCATTCTCTTGAGTTTGAGGATTGCTGGGTCTGGGAGAAATCGAATTAATAGCTAAATGATGAAATCAAGAATTCTTGTTGCATTACTGTTGCTGTTCACCCTTTGCAGTTGTCAAGCGTCGGAAAACGAAGGGGAAAAATTGAAGGCGCAATTAAAAGAAACTAAAAAATGCCCCGGTTGCGAATTGAATAGCGTTGATCTGACGGGTACTGATTTGACTGGCGCTGATCTGAGTGGGGCAAAGCTCAATGATGCTAATCTGAGTGGTGTAAAGCTGAATAATGCCAATCTCAGTGGAGCTTTCCTAGATAGCGCCAAGCTGAATGATGCCAATCTCAGTGGTGCCAACCTCAGTGCTGCGGGATTAGCGACAGCTAATCTCAAGAGTGCCAACCTCACTGGTGCCAATCTGAGTAGTGCTTACTTAAAGGGAGCAGACTTAACGGGTTCTGTTTTGAACAATGCCAACCTGAAAGAAGCAGACTTAAGTACTGCCAAGCTAGAGGGTGCCAAGCTAGAGGGTGCGAACCTCAGTGGCGCAATCATGCCTGATGGAAGCATCAAAAAATAACTGTTTGCTCTTTATTTGTGTTTCATTAAGTTGTAAATGACTGCCAATAAAATGGCGCACCCGTTGAAAGGGTACGCCTGTTTTACCTAAAAGATTAGAGGGGTTTGTGCTGCATCTCTATTTTATTTCCATCCAGCACGATCCATGATTTTAAGGGCGTCCGGATTGTTCTTGCCAAACACGGCAGCAAGAGTTTTTTCATCGCCCTTTAATTGACCAAATGTCTTAACAACATCAGCCGGAGTAACACTCTTAATGATGGGGTATTCATAGTTATTCTTGGCAAAGATTTCTTGAGCTTCTGGACTTGCCAGGTACTCAATAAACTGTTGTGCTGCCTGTTTATTTTTGGAAGTCTTCACAACAGCCGCGCCACAGATGTTAACGTGGGTACCCCGATCTCTCTGATTGGGGAAGAACACACCAACTTTTTGTGCGATCGCTTTTTCTTCCGGCTTCTTGGAATTCGCAAGGCGGGCGACGTAGTAATGGTTAGCGATCGCAATGTCCCCTACACCATCCGCAACTGCCTTAATTTGAGCCGTATCATTGCCTTCTGGGGGACGGGCGAAGTTGCCAACAAGACCGCGTACCCATTCCTCAGTTTTTTCAGGGCCATGTGCTGCGAGTAACCACCCCACGAGAGACTGGTTGTAGACGTTACTTGATGAGCGCACGAGGATTTTACCTTTCCATTTAGGATTGGCTAAATCTTCGTAAGTTGACAGTTGGGATGGATTCACCCTGTCTTTGTTGTATACAATGACTCGCGCCCGCCTCGATAGACCAAACCAGGTCTTGTCCGGGTCTCTAAGGTTTGCTGGAATTGCAGTGTCCAGCACCCGCGAAGAAATAGGTTGCAAGATTCCAGATTCTTTTGCCCGCCATAGGTTACCAGCGTCCACAGTAACTATCACATCGGCTGGGCTATTGGCACCTTCGCTTTTAATCCGTTCGATTAATTCTTCAGCTTTAGCCTCAACTAAGTTGACCTTGATGCTTGTCTTTCTGGTAAAGCTTTCGTATAGTGCATTATCAGTGTCATAATGACGTGCGGAATAAAGGTTAATCACTTTTTCCTGGGCAACGCCGGGGGCTGGCTGAGTCAAATGCCCCACCGCCACTACAAGTAGCGCGGTGATGGCAGCCATCAAGACACGTCGAGTAATTTTCATCTTCTCTATTAGTATTTTTGTTTGACTTCTACCTTCGAGGTATTGTACTACTAATGCAATTAATTCTTGATTAAGCCCTAAACATTTTTCTACCTTATAACCGAGAAGTGCTGGTATCTAGGTTTTACCTTAGATATTCTTCTGGCGCGGGGTTGCGATTGGGCGCGTGATTATCTGAAGAATAACTCCAAGCTCGAAAAGAGCGATCGCACTCTCTGCGACGATATTCCCACTCCCAAGTGAGGCTGACTTTTTCACGGGATGTGGAAAAAGGAGACTGGTTCGCGGCGCTACGCTGCAAACCATGACCCAAAAAAGGAGGCTCAAAGGTAAAGTTATAACGAGCGCGAGTGAGTTACTTAATACCAATTTCCTAAATACCTGCTACAGATAAAGCCTCTAAAATAAATTGCCATCCTGTCAAAGAACTAATGACTTGAGTACTTAATTGGCTCAAGATTTTTTGCACAGAATTTCTCAAATCCTG